>JALVZH010000247.1:54595-59400 GCA_027022105.1 Bacteroidales bacterium
AACTATTTTATTAAACCACATCATTATTTTAATCTTTTAGTCATTAAATCTTTCGCAAAATTAGATTTTCTAACTATTTGCAAAATCCTTTTTTGCAATTTATACCTGTTAAAAACAATAAGTGGTACAAAAAGCAAAGTATCAATAAAACATTGTATATAAATTAATTAAAGATATTCAAGAAGCTTAATTTGCATTACATTTTTTTAACAACCGGTTGATAAATGATTTTTGTATCTTGCGCCGATTTTTTAAAAACGCTAAATACAAACAAAAAAAGGAGAGAGATGATGTTATTGAAAAGATCAATTTTACTTTTAGGAATGATTGTTTTTGCTACGGGTATTTTTGCTCAGACACTGGCCGATGCAGGTGAAAAATACAATGCCGGCAACGAGCAGTACAAAGCAAAAGCATACGGAAACGCCGTAAAATTGTATGAAGAAGCACTAAGCATGTGCAAAAATCTTGGCGGATCTGCTGCCGATCTTCAGGCAAATGTTGAAAAACAACTGTTAAATGCCTATTTTAAAAATGGTTTGTACAATTACAAAAAGAAAAAGTTTGATGCTGCCATTGATCAACTTACCAAAACACGTAATCTGGCCAAAGAACTGAATGATTCGAAAATGGAGAAAAAAGCCGTTTTGTATATAGCACGGGTTTACTCCACAAGAGGAAATATTTTGGTAAAAAAAGCGGATTACAAAGGTGCATTTGAACAATACAACAAAGCACTTGAAATAAGACCCAACTGCATAAACAGTTATCTCGGTATGGCCAATGCCTATAAAAAACAGGGCGACATGAACAATATGATGAAAAGTGTGGATAAGGTAGTGGAACTGGGAAAATCGAATAGTTCGGCAGCAAAGAAAGTTGCCAAAGCCAAAAAGCTTGCTTTTTTAGCTTTGAAGGCCAATGGTGCTGAGGAGCTGCAAAAGGAGCATGCTGCCAAAGCTCTGGAATACCTGACAGCAGCACCCAAATACGGCAAAGCTGATGCCGACATCTATTATTATACTGCCATGGCGCAAATGAAACAGAAAAAATGGGATGATGCCATTGCCAATGCCAAAAAAGCCATTGAACTGAATCCTGAGAATAAAGCGGATATTTACTTTACTCTGGGGCAGGCTTATCAAGGCAAAGGAGACAATGCAAATGCATGTGCATCGTTCAAAAAAGTAACTTCAGGCCCCAATGTAGCTGCCGCAAAATATCAGATGGAGCAGGTATTGAAATGTAAATAATTATTTGGTTTTCATACAAAAAAAAAGCCACGCTAAAACGTGGCTTTTTTTTACCAATATATATCCTGCCCCTGTTTTATCTTTTTCTCAGGATACTGTATGCACAACGTGCCACAGCTACAGGTTGGTCATTTCCCTTTTGAAACAGCTTTACATCGGTAACAATTACTCTTTTACCGGATTTTATCAGGTGACCTTCTGCAAAAATATCCTCCTCTTTTGCACCATGAAGATAATCGATGCGCATATCAATGGTGTTTACCTGCTCGTCGGGATGTGCAAGACTTAGTGCAACCAGGCCTCCTGCGCTGTCGGCAACACCGGCCAGCACACCGCCATGCCACAATCCCCGTTTAAAATCACCCACAAACTCGTTTTTGAAAGGAACCTTTACTTTTGCATACCCTTTGTTCAATGCTATGATCTCCATCCCCAACAGTTTGTTAACAGGCATTTGATCTTCTATCACTTTTTTTAGCAGGGCAAGGCGCTGTTCCTTTTCCGTTGTGTTTTCCTTCATCATCTTGAAATGAAATTTTATAACAGCCAAATGTACAGGTTTTTTACAATTCGATGTAAGAAAAAAGCGGCAATAAAAAAACCCAAACCGTTTTGGTTTGGGCTTTGGAAGTGGTGCCACCTGGATTTGAACCAGGGACACACGGATTTTCAGTCCGATGCTCTACCAACTGAGCTATGGCACCTCCTCAATTGGAGCGGCAAAAATAAGTAAATTTTTATTTTTCCAAATCTTTTTCGTAAAAATTTTCAATTCGTTAAAATATTGTAAACATAGCTGCTCTTTTTTACAAAAAGGTTAAGTTCTTTTATCTTTGCACGTCAAAAATAATTGTTTTGAAGTTAGTTATCGATATAGGAAACACAAAAACAAAGTATGCTCTTTTTGAAGGAGACAATTTGGTTTTGGTAAAATCGGTGGAAGATAACATCCTTATTAATGATTTGACAAATGTTTCCGGTATCGGACAGATTACCTCGGCCATAATTTCGTCAGTAAAAGATGAGAACCTGCAGGTTGAAGAATTTTTAAAACAAAGAAACATAAAAACAATTGTGCTGACACACAAAACCCCGTTGCCGTTTATCAATAAATACGCTACTCCCGAAACTCTTGGGAAAGACCGGATAGCACTTGCTGCTGCTGCACAAAAACTTTATCCCGGCAATAATGTTTTGATAATTGATGCAGGTACAAGTATCACTTACGATTTTGTTACCAAAAAAAATGAATATCTCGGTGGTGGTATTGCTCCCGGTTTGTATATGCGATTTAAGTCTCTGCACACTTTTACTGCAAAACTTCCGTTAATAAATCCTGATGAAGAAAAGTGGCCCGATCTTGTTGGTAACACAACCGAAAAGGCTATTTTGTCGGGTGTTATGAACGGGATACTACAAGAGACGGATGGTATTATCAATGCCTATAAAGAGGTATTCGGTGATGTTGTTACCGTTTTAAGCGGCGGAGATTATAAATATTTTGATAAAAGATTAAAAAATAGCATCTTTGCACGCCCAAATTTAGTGTTGGAAGGTTTGTTGGAAATTTTGAATTTTAATGAAGAAGATTAAAGCTGGTTTTTTTGTTTTGTTTGTATTGATCGGGATGACGGTTTCCGGCCAAAACAATATTAATTCACCCTATTCCCGGTTTGGGCTTGGCGAATTGCACGGTAAGGTGAACAGTGTAAGGCTTTTTGGAATGGGTGGCATTGCTTACGGTATTGCCGACCCGCTGACCATCAATCCGTCGAATCCGGCATCCTATGCTGTTTATGACTCTGCATCTTTTTTGCTGGAGACAGGTATCAACAGTTACTTAATAAATCTCCGTAATACCGAATCTTCATCCAATGCTTCATACATTACTTTAAGTCATTTTGCCTTTGGATTTCCGGTAACCAAATGGTGGAAAACCAGTCTGGGCGTTTTGCCATACAGCAAAATAGGTTACAACGTAAAACTTACAGTGGAGGTTGAAGGATACAGCAGCATAGTAAACGAACTGAAAGGTGAAGGCGGACTGAACCAGATTTACTGGGGCAACGGATTTAAACTGGGAAAGAACCTGAGACTCGGTGTAAATGCGATTTATATTTTTGGTGAAGAGCGCAACAGCAGCCATATTTATTTCCCCGATTCGGCCTATATTATCGGTACAAAAACACTAAATAAAACCCGTGGAACCGATTTTCTTTTCGACTGGGGAGCCCAATACGATATAAAGGTAAATGAAAGGAGCCATATAACACTGGGAGCAGCTTATAGTAATCAGGTGAAATTTACTGCTAAACGGGGTTACCTGTCCGAAACATTAACGGGTGGTCACGATCAAATGGTAGAAAATGTTAAAGATACTTTAGCTTATACTCCCGATGAAAAAGGATATTTTATAATTCCGCAAAGAATAGGAGCCGGCATCTCTTATGTGAGTGAAGGGCGCTGGACAATAGGTGCTGATTATGAGTGGGAGAACTGGGAGAACTTTGAATATTTCGGTCGTAAAGATTCGTTGCAAAATGCCTGGCGTGTTGCTGTGGGTTCGGAATTTACCCCAAAACATACAAGTATCTCAAAACTTTACAAACGAATGAGTTATCGTATGGGATTGCACTACAGACAAACCTATATAAATCTTCGTAACCATTCTATTAATGATTTTGGCATTAGTTTTGGAGTTAAGTTCCCCATGAAACGTTCCAAGACAACAATAAACCTTGGTTTGGAGTTAGGGCAAAGAGGTACTTTGCAAAACGGTTTGTTAAAAGAAAATTATTTTAAATTTGTTTTTGGAGTAAACATCTTGGAACACTGGTTTTATAAGAAAAAATATATGTAAACTTAAATAACTATATTAAAATGAAAGCAAAAGTTTTAATTTTATTTTTGAGTCTGAGTCTGGGATTAACCGCTTTGGCAAATCAAAACAGCGGCTTTTTGCCTCAGGACGACGGTGGAAGCAAATACGGTAAAGACAGCGCCACTTGTGTGATGAATCTCTCTCTGTATCGTGAGTTTTATCGCCAGTGGAAAAACAGCGGTTATAAAAATGCCGCTATCAATGATGCTTTAAAACCCTGGCGCTGGTGTTTTGCAAATTGTCCGCGTGCAAGTGAAAATATCTATGTTGACGGTGCAAAAATGACGGAATACCGCATTAAAAAAAGTGATGACAAAGATCAAAAAAAGGCATTGCTGGATACTTTAATGATGATTTACGACCAACGGATAAAATATTTCCCTTATAAACACGGAACCACCAGACCGCAGGAAGGATATCTGTTGGGACGTAAAGGAATTGCTCTGTATAAAAACAGTCCGCAATCTTATGACAAAGTGTATGAATTGCTGAAAAAATCCATCGAACTGGAGAAAGAAAATTCCAAGAGTGCCGTGGTTGTTTATTATTTTATGACGGCAACCAAAATGGCCAAGAATGGTAAAATCGATACCCTCACTTTGGTTGAGACTTATGACCAAATGAGCCAAATGGTTGATAAAAACATCGCCAGATATAAAACTGCCGGGAAA
>JALVZH010000247.1:59410-71659 GCA_027022105.1 Bacteroidales bacterium
CCGAGAAAGATAAATATGTAAAACGCTGGGAAGGTGTTCGCGAAGGGATCGAAAAAGGATTTGAACCTTTTGCCAACTGTAACGACCTGGTGCGAATCTATCAGCCGAAATTTGATAAGACACCGGATGATCCGGAATTGCTGAAGAAGATTGTGGGTATGCTGGATAAAAAGAAATGTATCGAGTCGCCGCTATACTTTGATGCTATTGTTAACTTATATAAAGCAGAACCTTCGCCTGAATCGGCATACCTGATTGGTAAGATTCTGTTAAAACAAAAAAGGTACCTGGAAGCCATTCCTTATATGCAGGATGCCACCAAGATGGAAAACAAAGATAAAGTGGATGATGCTTACATGTTTCTGGCCAATGCTTACCATGCTTTAGGCAAACTTTCGGAAGCACGAAACATGGCACGTAAAGCAATTGAAGTAAATCCTCATAATGGCGAAGCTTATGTCTTGATTGGAGATATGTATGCCGAAAGTGCCAAGAAATGCGGCAGCAACGATCTGACCTCAAAAGTAGCATATTGGGCTGCCGTTGATAAGTATATTCAGGCCAAGAAAGCCGACCCGGAACTTACGGAAGTGATGAATAAGAGAATTGCCATTTATAAAGCTCATTTCCCCACAACCGAAACCTTGTTCTTCTATAATCTGAAAGCCGGTGACCCTTATACCGTTCCCTGCTGGATTAATGAGAAAACCAAGGTAAGAGCCTCTAATTAATCTGAGAAAGGATATTGCCTGATGAAAGGCACCTACATATTGAAAAGCATCTTCGCCTTTATTATGGCGGGGGTGCTTTTTTCATGTGAAAATTCCATGGAAACGGTACGGAAAATTTCTTCCGTCGATACCCTGGCAATGGCCACTGCCGATAGTGTGGAGTTTTTTCACAGCGATTCGGGCAGGTTGCAAATGAAACTTATTACACCTATAATGCTTAAGTTTGGCGGCGATAATCCCTATACCGAATTTCCTGAGGGATTTGAAGTTTTTTTCTTCGATACCACAGGGCAAAAAGTCTCAAAAATAGTTGCAGGTTACGGTATTAACTACGAATCGAAGAAAGTGCTGGAGGCGCGCCACAATGTGGTGATTTACAATTTCCGCACCCATGAGCAGCTTAATACCGAAAATCTTATCTGGAATAAAAAAAAGAAAGAGATATTTTCACCTACATTTGTAAAGATAACCACACCTGACAAAGTAGTGTTCGGCGACAGTCTGCATGCTACCGAATCGTTTGACAAAAGAACCATCTATGGCGTACGGGCTACCATTGAGGTGGAAGAGGATAGTTTGCAGTAATATGGAGTTTTAAGGTTTGTCTTCTATCCAGCGTCTTAATAAAAGATCATAAACTTTATAAAACGATTTTTTTTCAGTATCATAGTCTTTATAAATCATCTGCTTTTTTATCAATGCCTCCAATGATCGTAAAACGGTTGCAGGGCTCCCCAACGAGTATTTTGAAATAAATTCTTTTGACGAAGGGGAATATACCTCTCCTTCGCGGGCTATCGCTTTTAATAATTGCCATTGGTGAAATGTCAATAAATCACGGTACTTTAAAAACATCAATTCCTGTTCTTCAAGTAACCTATGGGCTTCGGTTTTCCAGGTATCGGAAGTTATTCGGTTAACTCCTGCTGCAAATATTTTGTTGCATAAAAGTTGTACATAATAAGTGTGTACATCCGTCCATTCCAAAATCTCTTTCACAACTTCATTTTCAATTGATTTGCCATTGTTTTTAAAGTGTTTTATAATAAATGATGAATAAATTTCAGGATTTATTTTTCCAATATTGAGCAAGGCAGTACTCCTGTAAAATGGTTTCGAAGGATTTGAAAAAAGTTTATCCATTAAATGTTGGTTGCTGCCAGAAAAAATGAACGTAACATTTTTCAAGGATTGAATAGACGATCTCAACCAAGCATCGGCAGTCTTTTCCGGATATTCAAGGATTTGTTGAAATTCATCAATGGCAATTACAATTTTTTTCGGATATTCTTCCAATTTATTTAATATATTTTCTATATGTACAGGGGCTTCTTTCTGCCGCACACTAATGCTTACCTGCGGAGTTCCCGTAAGCGGATCATAGGTAATCACCGGTCTGAGAGACTTTATTAATTCCATAATTTTTTTTCCTGTGCCGGTTTTTTGAGGAATGGAATTAATCACGGATGAGGCCAATATATTGAGAAAATCATTCATATTTTCAGTTGGGAGGATGTCAAAATAGACAGTGGAATAATCTGAGGATAGCTTGGCAAGTGTATGCCTGATTAATCCCGTTTTACCTATCCTCCTGATAGCAATAAGAGTAGTTGACAGTTCATTTTCAATATTATTGATTAACGATTTTGTTTCCTTCTCCCTGTTACAAAAATATTTTGGTCCGTAATAACCGGCGGTAATAAAGGGATTAATAGGATTTCACAAACTATTAAACTTTTATAAACTACATTTTGTAAATTACATTTTGCGAAGATAGTAATTATTTTTTAAATAAACCAAACAGATTTAACCTTATAACTGCCCGACTTTTATTATCTTTGTAAAATTGCATTTCTTTATCATATCATCAAGAATCCTGTTGCAAAGATGTTAAAATCCCGGAATCCCAAATATTATTTTATTAAAAGGGTTTTAATTCTGTTAATTCTTCCTTTCTCAACATTTGCTCAGCATAATAACCTGGTAATTTACGGGCGTATTGTAAACGAACAGAATACACCGGTTGCAAATGCTAATATTGTGGACAATACCGGAAGCTATGGTTGTTCGTCCGATGCAAATGGCATCTTTAATTTGAAAATAGATACTGAAATACAGAGTTTAATAATATCGCATTTGGGATATAAAACACAAATAATCAACATTAATACGGATAAATACAAAAAGGATAGCAGCTATTTTTTAATAATCATGAAGAAAAAATCCGTTCGGCTGAAAGAAGTTGAGGTAGTTGGCGAAAACACCACTCTGGCATACAAAAACAAAGAATTATGGGTTTTTGATTATGAAATTACAAAAGACGGAATATATATTCTAACAAGTAAGAGCAATTTTGGGAAAAAGACCGTAATGTTTTTAAGTTTTTCGGGAGATACAATAGCATACGGTGCAGTAAATAAGCAGTTTAACAAATTTTATAAAGACAGCTTTGATAATATTCTTTTATTTGGCAACGATTCGGTTTATCAATTGGAGACAGAAAACGATAAGGTAAATTTTTTATATCCCTGTACGGTAGATAAAGTTAATCCTGTGTTTTTTTCCGTAATCGGTTATATCAATTCGTGTTTTATTCAGCAGGAATACAGTAATTTCAATCAAACCGTTTCTTATTTTTACATAAATAAAAATACAAAAAAGAAAAAAACTTTAATATCCGTAAGCAATAAAGAAAAAGCTGAAATAAACAGAAACTATTATTACGGTCAAATAGCGAAAGCTAACGGTTTAATAAAAACAGGCGACATATCCACTACCGAAGAACTCGACTATTTACGTAAATTAATAAACGATGATATGTATTTTAAACTCATTATGACAAAACCTGTGTACAACCCTTTGAAAATAATAGGTAACCAAGTGGTTTTGTTTGATTTTGAGGATGATAAAATTGTAATCTACGATTCGGCTTTTAAATTGATAAGAACGGTTCCGGTAACTTTTCATAAATCCGAATATTGGGACAATGCAATATACATTGATCAAACAAATCATAAATGTTTCGGGAGGTTTATAAAACAAGGGATTGTAGCATTAAAACAAATAGACCTGACTACAGGTAAAACAGAGGGGGAAGTTGTACTACAACACATTTATCCAAAAAAAATACGAATTAATGATGACAATGTTTATTACTTGTATCATGAATTGAGTGAAGGCAGTAGAAACAAGCAGTATCTTTATAAATATATAATGAAGCGTTAAATACCAATAATGATTTTTATCAGGTCATTGAAAAACAGCTTGGTATAAAAAGGGAAGATGTTGATAAAACAATCAGGGAGTTTATCAATGAGGTATATTAAAATTATGGTTGTTTGTTGTTTTAGAGCAGTTAAAATGTAAACATTAACAAAAGATGAAAATACCGTTGCTCTTATTTTTAATAATTATTGTGCTGGCGGTTAATGCGCAAAAAAAAGTTCATGTTGATAAAGCATTATATGAATTAAATTTTACAAAAGACAAAATATATGCTTTTCACCCTCTTCCAAATTATTATGTACCAAAAAATAAAACAGATAGTGTTTTTGAAGCGGTATATCGTAAAATAAGCAAGAACAAAACGTTGTCACGCAATAAATTGAAAAAACTAATAGCTACTTATGTCGCGTCATTTGCAGACGGTCATATGCAAACCTATCCGAATTTATCACAACAAATCAGCGATTTAGTCTTTAAAAAATGCTTTCCGTATGATATCAACATACACAATGACAGCGTGGTAACAATTAACCATGCTTTTATTAAAGGTAAAATTAATAAAGGGGATACTTTACTTGCAATAAATGATATACCTGTTGAGAATATTGTGAAAGATTTGCAAGAAACGTTACCATATAACAATGATTATTTAAAAAATTATGTCATTTCTTCATCGTTTCCTGAGCAATTGTTCAAGTTGAATATTAAACCGCCTTTTAACATTACATTACAAAAAAACGGAATACATTCTTTTTATCTAACCAAAGGGGTAAAATTTTCAAAATATAACAAATTGATAATCAGACAAAACATCGAATATTACAAAAAGCTTTTTAATTCCGGTAACGGAACTTTTATCTTATCAAACGAGTGGCTTACCGAACAAAAGAGAGTTCCTTTTTACTATTGTTATTTAAAAGATAGTATTGCATACCTTAGGATAAAACATTTCAGGGGAAATGAACAACAAAAAGCATTTTACCAGAAATGTTTTGATTCGGTTTTAAGCAATAAGCCTGAAATAAATTTATTGATAATTGATGTAAGAAATAATAAGGGTGGAAGAACAAGAAATATAGATTACCTGTTAAGTTACCTTTCAGACGATACAGTGGTAAAAGCAAACAGAGTTTTGTTAAGATTAAACCGTAAACTGATTAACAAGTCATTAGAATTGTTAAAAACGGGTGATAGTTCATATTATAAAAAATTTAAAACGTATAAAGCCGGAGACACACTAAATTTGTTGTCAAAAAACGATCTTATCCTTTTCCCACAGAAAAACAAAAACGTTTTTCGGGGGGAAATAGCCACATTAGTAAACGGTGCTACATTTTCAACTGCAAATTTTTTCGCAGCCGTATTAAAGTATAATCACATCGGTAAAATTATAGGTTTACCCGCCGGAGGATATGTGAATTCTTCAGCCGATCCGGTTAATATTAAATTACCTGTTACAAAGATCAATATAATTGTTCCGACAAAATTGGTTTTTATAAAGGCAAACAGTCAAAATGAAAGATTGCAGCCGGATATTTTATTAAATGATATTGACCAAACCGATATTGATACCCTGCTTAAAATTATTTCAGAAAAAGTACGGTAATGAAAAAACGGTAGATATCCGGCTTTACCTCAACATTTCCACAGCCTTTTCCACAGCCTTTATAAAAGCATTTACATCCTCTTTTGTGTTGTACATGGCAAAGGAAGCCCGCACGGTTCCCGGAATGCCGAGGTAATCCATAAGCGGCTGGGCACAGTGGTGTCCGGTTCGTACGGCAATTCCCATTTGGTCGAGCAGGGTGCCCAAATCGTAAGGATGAATACCGTTAACAACAAAAGAGAGTACCGCAGCTTTTTTATTGGCTTTTCCTATAATACGCATACCATCTGTCTCCTCCAAACCTTTTTCGGCAAGCCGCAACAGTTCCTCTTCATGCCGGACGATATTTTCCATACCCGTTTCCGAAACATAGCGAAGGGCGGCTTCCAGGCCCAGGGCGCCTTCTACGTTGGGCGTGCCGGCTTCGTATTTGTAAGGCAGTTCGTTAAAAGTTGTTCTCTCAAAACTTACCTGATCAATCATCTCACCGCCAAACTGATAGGGTGGAAGGCGCCGCAACCATGTTTTCCGTCCGTACAAAACACCAATTCCCATGGGTGCATATATTTTGTGTCCCGAAAAAGCGTAAAAATCGGCACTTAGTTCCCTGACATCCACCACTTCGTGGGCAATACCCTGCGCTCCGTCCAAAAGAACGGGAACCCCGGCATTGTGGGCAATATCAATTATCTCTTTTACAGGATTGACGGTTCCCAAAACATTGGAAATATGTGTTACCGCCACCAATTTCGTTTTGGGATTCAGCATTTTTGCCAACATATCCAAATCAAGGTTACCTTCCATATCCATGGGAATAACTTTTAATTTGGCTTTTCGTTCAAAACAAAGCTGTTGCCAGGGTACCATATTGGAATGGTGCTCCATTACCGATACAACAATTTCATCCCCGGCATTTACCCATGGTCTCAAGGCAGTGGCCAAAAGATTTATGGCTTCGGTAGTGCCACGCGTAAAGATAATTTCGCTGCTCTCTTCGGCATTGATATAATTTGCAATATATTGGCGGGCGTTTTCGTACAACCCGGTTGCTACCTGACTTAAATGATGAACACCCCGGTGGACATTGCTGTTCTCTTTAAGATAATATTCGGAAATACGATTAATCACCGCAACCGGTTTTTGAGTGGTTGCCCCATTGTCGAGATATACCAATGGTTTTCCGTTTACATCTTGCGATAAAACTGGAAAATCATTTCTGATTTTTTCAACGGGATAATTATTAAAATCATTCATCACAACCTCCTTAATCTTTAATCACTTCCCAATGCCCTCCTTTATCGGGGCCTATGCGTTTAAGTTTCCCCTCTTTTTTTAAGCCGGCTATTTTTCTCTCAATAGTTCTTGTGGATTTTTCAAGTATTGTAGCCAATTCTCTGGCGGATATCGAAGGTTCATTTTCAATTAAGCGAATGATTTTCTCCGACATTTCCTCCGACATTTTCTGTGAGCCTTTCTCCGACACTTCTTGCAAGCTTTGCTGTGAACTTTCCTGTGAACTTTCCTGTGAACTTTTCTCCGACATTTTCTCCGACATTTTCTCCGACACTTCCCGCAAGCTTTTCTGTGAACTTTCCTGTGAACTTTCCTCCGACATTTCCTGTGAACTCTTTTGTGAACCTTTATTTGGCGGCATTCGTTTGTATGTCTCCTTTCCCCATACCAATCCCGATGCTTCTCTTAAAATAGCCGGCTCAGGTTCAGGCATACCTTTTTTAATAAATGAAACCCTGAAAGCGACACCGGGTTCACTCCATTGCAATTCTATTTCCGGATATCTTTCCATTTCCTTGGCTATTAACTGCAGGCCATTACCCCATTGCTCAATAATGCCAAGCTTTTTAAATACAGGTGCCAAAATTTTATTACGGATATCCGACTGCCCACTTTCCATATCATCAAAGTCCACCGTGGGCAACAACTTACCGGGACTGGTAATCTCTATTTTATCATCAAAAATGGCAATTTTTATATCTTTCCCCCGCAAAGCGTAATCACGATGGATAACAGCATTACGAATTGCCTCGCGAATGGCAACAACAGGATATTCCCAATTGTCTTTACGATACACACCATAGTAGTATTTAACACCTTGAGAAATATGGCGTAAAATAAATTTATAGGCTTCTTCGGCTTGCAAACTGACCGGCCCGTCAATAGTTTTCTGATCAATAAAATTACCCGGCACAGTACCTTTAAACCGGGCACATTCTATTTTTGCATACGGAAACAACTGATACCTTAGCGGATCGCCGGACAATAAAACCAAAGCTTGTGACGGAAATTCCTTTCCCTGTTCGCTAACCAACAAGTTGAATTTTTTTAATACGGTTTTTGTCAGCTTTTCGCCCGTGAAATCTTCATAATGTTTTTCAAATTCATTGTATTGTAAATCTGAAAACTCCTTACTGTAAACAGGCAGCGAGTCAAAAGAAATATTTTTTTTCTGTCGTTCCAGTTCATCAATAATATCCTGGTCGGCCAGGCGGTTTGACGAACCTACACGAATGTAAGTACCATTTTGTATTCCCTTGTTTCTGATATGGTAAGGCGGATTACTACCTTTGTAAATCTTTACCCGGATAATATGTTTGTTTTCCACATTCAAAAAAGATATGTCCGGTAAAATAACAGGATAGCAATTATCGTGAATGGCGTTACTGATACGCTCCTCAAAAGATATTAAATCATTTTCTTTTATACCCAAAATTTTTCTCGGGTAATCATTTATTCCTATGAACAATTCACCACCGGCGTCATTAGCAAAAGCCACCGCAGTTTTGCTAATGTCGGCATTTGACGGAAGTTTACTTTTAAATTCAATCTTCCTGCCTTCCGGTTGGCGTAATAGTTCTTTCAGTTTCATTATATTTTACTCAAATCAATCTCAAACTCAATAGGTTTGTCGGGTTGGCTGCAATGCAAAACACACCTGTCGCAAATGGAAAGCTCCCCGCGTAACCTGCGTTTTACCATATCCTCAATGCTAATTCGCAACGCATCAATATCAATTTTTCCGGTTACCTCGGCAGCAAAAGCATACAGCAAAAGCAACCGGGCATCATCAAAAGGAATGCCACGCTGACGCATGTAAAACATAGCCTCTTCGTCAAGTTGTCCCACGGTGGCGCCGTGCGAACATTTTACGTCGTCGGCATAAATTTCAAGAAAAGGCATGGTGTCAATACGTGCATCGGGCTTCATCAGTATGTTGTTGTTGCGTTGAAATGCATTTGTCTGCTGTGCATCGCGGGCAACATATATGTATCCGTTAAAAACACCCGAGGCCTCGTTATCGAGAATTCCCTTAAACAATTCATTGCTGTTGCACCGGGGAACATTATGGTGAACATACACCTGATTATCAAGATGCTGGTATTTATCTAACAAATACAATCCTGAAATATCAGCATCGGCACCTTCGCCATCAAGGTCAACCGTTATTTCGTTGCGAATCAGTCCGCCGTTCAGCGAAAGCACATTCACACGAAGCCGGCTCTCTTTTCCTTGCCTGACAAAGGTGTTGTTCAGCAATGCGGATTCATCGTTTAAATTTTGTAATTTATACAGATTTAACCCTGCATTTTCACCCAAATAAATCTCGGTAACCGTATTGCTGAATCCGGGCTGATGATTTACCGAATCGTCGCAATGAAGGAAAGTGAGACTGCTGTTTTTCCCAAGAATAATAAGGTTTCGTGTGTTGACAGCTACTTTGGGAAGGTTCAGAATTTTGATTAACTGGAAACTGTCTTTCACCTCGACACCGTCGGGGACATAAATAAAAATGCCGTCGGTAAAAATTGCATCGTTCAAGGCGGCAAAACCGTGATTGTAATTTTTATTCAGCTCTCCGAAATAGCTCTCAAAAAGGACAGGAAATGCCGTTTGCGCTTTGGCCAGACTTCCGGCAATAACCCCGTTTTCAAAGGTTACCAGTTGTCTGTCGTCAGGGGAATAATAATGGCCGTTGAGAACAGAAAGTACCCGGGTATTAAATCCGTGTACTTCGCAACGGAATATTTCATTAATGGATTTTTCGAACTTTTCGGGTTTAACCTGAACCGTCAAATTCTCTTCATACACTCCTTCCAGGTCGGTTCCCCGCCATTTTTCCATTCCGGTATGGGGAAATCCATATTCTTTGAAATAGTCGTAACCTTTTTTCCGCAGCACGGCAACCTTTGGATGTTCTTTTTGGCTCTGCGTCATTATCCGGTTTTTATAAAAAGCGGTAAATGACTTTTCCAGTGCGTATTCTTTTTTATTCGTCGCTTTCATCTTTTTTTCCGGCTTAATCTTCAAACTGCTCTTTTATCCAGTCGTATCCATTCTCCTCCAGCTCCAATGCCAGCCCTTTGCCTCCCGATTTAACAATTCTGCCGTTGTACATTACATGAACAAAATCGGGTTCAATATAATCGAGCAGACGCTGATAATGAGTAATAACGATAAAAGCATTTTTGTCGGAACGCAATTGGTTTACCCCTTTGGCAACCACTTTTAAGGCATCAATGTCCAACCCCGAGTCGGTTTCGTCAAGAATTGCCAGTTCCGGTTCCAGCATAGCCATTTGAAATATTTCGTTTTTCTTTTTTTCACCCCCCGAAAAACCCTCGTTAACCGACCGGTTGGTAAGTTTGGAATGTATCTCCACAAGTCTCTTTTTTTCTTCCATTTTTTTCAGAAATTCACCGGCAGGCATGGGTGGAAGCCCGAGGTATTCACGTTTGGCGTTTACCGCCGTACGCATAAAATTGGTCATGCTAACACCCGGTATTTCAATGGGATACTGAAAGCTGAGAAAAATTCCTTCGTTGGCTCTTTTGTCCGGTTCCCAATCGTTGATTACCTCACCTTTGTAAATAATTTCGCCTTCGGTAATTTCGTATCCCTGACGTCCGGTAATGGCGGCTGCCAGCGTGCTTTTACCCGTTCCGTTGGGTCCCATAATGGCATGTACCTCTCCGCTGTTCACACTGAAATTCAGTCCTTTTATTATCTCTTTGTTGTTTATTGAGACATGCAGATTTTTTATATTCAGTAACATTTATTTTTAAGTTAATTGTTTAATGCTATTTAAAATACTTATTTTTAATAATTATCATCCCACACTTCCTTCCAGCGTAATGGAAAGAAGTTTTTGTGCTTCAACGGCAAATTCCATGGGTAACTTGTTCAACACCTCGCGGGCATAACCGTTTACAATAAGTCCTATGGCTTTTTCCATGTCGATTCCCCGTTGCTGACAATAAAACAACTGGTCTTCCGATATTTTGGAAGTGGTGGCCTCGTGTTCCAGTATGGCCGTATCGTTGTGCGACTTGATATACGGAAAAGTATGTGCCCCGCATTTGTCGCCAAGCAGCAGCGAATCGCATTGTGAAAAGTTCCTTGCATTGTCGGCATTTTTCGTTACCCGCACCAGTCCCCGGTAGCTGTTGTTGCTTTTTCCTGCCGAAATTCCTTTGGAAATAATGGTGCTCCTCGTGTTTTTTCCGATATGAATCATTTTTGTTCCCGTATCGGCCTGCTGATAATTATTGGTAACCGCCACCGAATAAAACTCACCTACCGAATTATCGCCTTTGAGCACACAGCTTGGATATTTCCAGGTAATGGCCGAACCGGTTTCCACCTGTGTCCAACTGATTTTGGAATTTTTCCCCTTGCACAGTCCCCGTTTGGTTACAAAGTTGTAAATACCGCCTTTGCCTTCTTTATCGCCAGGATACCAGTTTTGTACCGTGGAATATTTCACCTCCGCATCATCCAGTGCAATAATTTCAACAATGGCGGCATGCAACTGGTTTTCGTCGCGCATGGGGGCGGTACACCCTTCAAGGTAACTTACATACCCACCCTCGTCGGCAATGAGCAGCGTTCGTTCAAACTGTCCGGTATTGGCGGCATTAATACGGAAATAGGTGGATAACTCAATGGGGCAGCGTACTCCTTTGGGAATGTAGCAAAACGAACCGTCACTAAAGACAGCCGAATTCAGTGCGGCAAAATAGTTATCGGTATATGGCACCACGGTTCCGAGGTATTTCTTCACCAAATCGGGATGGTTCTGAACCGCCTCACCAAAAGAACAGAAGATAATATCGTGCTTTGCCAGTGTCTCCTGAAAGGTGGTCTTCACCGAAACACTGTCGATTACCGCATCCACTGCCACTCCCGTCAGACGCTTTTGCTCTTCCAGCGAAATGCCCAGCTTGTTGAATGTTTCCAGAAGTTCGGGGTCAACCTCATCGAGGCTTTCCAACTGTTTTTTCGGTTTAGGCGCAGAATAATAGATAATGTCCTGATAATCAATAGGCGGATGGTGCAGCAATGCCCAATCGGGTTCTTCCAGCGTAAGCCAGTGACGGAACGCTTTTAAACGGAATTCCAGCAACCATTCCGGTTCGTTTTTCTTTTTCGAAATAAACCGGATGGTATCTTCCGTCAATCCTTTTGGCGCCTGTTCCGACTCTATTTCGGTAACAAACCCGTATTTATATTCACTCGTAGTGACATCCTCCAGTACCCTGTTCTTCTTGTTATTGTCACTCATTTTGTTTCTATTTAGAATAATTTTAAATTGAGGTGCAAAATTACTAAAAAGAAGAGTATTGCCGACCTGAAATAAAATCGGCAGGTAAGATAATCGGGTGAGGGTTGCGG
>JALVZH010000248.1 GCA_027022105.1 Bacteroidales bacterium
GCTTTATCTAGATAAACTGGGTGAAACCATAAAAGCGCACGAAGATTTTATGCTGGTTGCTTCTTTTAATCCCGGATATCAAAAGGGGTTTAAAGAGCTGAAACCCTCTACCCGCCAGCGCTTTGTTGCCCTTTCGTTTAACTTTCCCGAAGAAAAAATCGAAAGGGAAATTCTTGTAAACGAAACCGGTATTGATAAAGATACCGCTAAAAAACTGGTTCATATAGCCAATAAAATCCGGAATCTGAATGAACTGGGGCTTACGGAAACCGTTTCCACACGTTTGCTTGTGGATGCCGCAAAACTGATTCATTCGGGGTTGCCCAAAAGGCTTGCCGTTCATACCGCCGTGGTGGAACCGCTGACCGACGAACCCGAGATTATTGAAGCCATGAAGGATTTGTCTAACCTGTTGATATAAAAAACAATGAGTTTTGACGAATATCTCTTCGGGCTGTTTTCAAATTACATAAAAAAAAGAAAGCAGAAAAATGTTTCCAGACGGAAAGAGACCGTTTTCCTCGAAGAGATAAAAGGGCGCCTCACCATACTGGCCAATGCCGTAACGGGCGAGCCGGTAAAAATATTTCCTGCCGAACGGGAAGGGGGGTATAAAAACGATAACTTTTTCCTTCCCGCTTTTTTCGGGATGATGCCCGCAATACAACAAAATCTTAACTTTTACCTTTTCAGGGTGCTTTATCTTTCTGTACAAAAGAATTTGGGATTTAATTTTAACAATGAAAACGGAAAAGATATTTCGACGGCAAGAAAAAAGGCATTGGAAACGTCGGACAGGGTACTGAAAAAACTGTTTTCGGAATATCCGCCCATGAAAGGTATATTTTACGAACTGAAAGAACATCTTGATAGAACAGCCGAAGAAAACGGCAAGTCCCCCGACTACTCTTTTCTTTTCGGAAAGTGGATGAACAATGTTCCCGAAACCGGTAATGATGATGTGCTGAAAAATTTTAACGACAGAGCAAAGAAGGCTGCCCAAAACATAGAAACAATTTTGAAAGCGGCAAAACCTGTGGAAGAGGTCAAAACGGTACAGGTGGATAAAAAGCAGCAGGCCGACCAGGTAGTACACAACTATTTTGAGAAAATTGAAACTCTGGAAGAGCACAACGGAGGTATATGGCGTGATTTTGACGGCGATGACGAAATGGAAGAGCATAAAAATGCACTTGATGAGCTGAATATGAAAAATACCGTCAGAACCGATGAAGAGACACATTCGGTGTATCAAACCGAGTTTATTGAGAATATTACGGTGGCCGAAAGTTCCGAAATTGCCACAGACGACTTTTATATTGCCTATGACGAGTGGGATTATTCAGGCAGAAAATACAAACCCGGCTTTTGCAAACTCTTTCCCAAAACCGTAACGGAAACAGATGCGGGCTATTACCGGAAAACAATTGAAGAAAATACGGTTACCCTTACGGCATTGCGTAAAATGCTGACGAACATGAACAACCGTTACAAAGAGCTGCGGCGGCAAAAGCAGGGTGACGATTTTGATATTGATGCCCTGACCGATCATGTTATTGATATTAAAACAGGACATACCCCCTCGGAAAAAATTTATTTATCGAAAGCAAAAAAAGAGAAAGACTTGTCCATATTGCTCTTACTGGACATAAGCCTTTCCAGCGACGGCTATGCTTCGGGAAACAGGATTATTGATGTGGAAAAACAGGTTTCTATTCTTTTCGGGGAGATACTTGCAGAGTTCAATGTTGATTTTTCCATTGATGCCTTTTTTTCAAAAACACGGAATTATTCTACTTACGTAGGACTAAAATCTTTTGATGAGAGCTGGGAAAAGGCTAAGTATAAAATAGGAACGGTACAGCCACAGGGTTATACCCGCATAGGAACGGCATTGCGGCATTCGGGCAGCCTGCTGGAAAAAAGGGAATCGAAAAGCAAATGGATTATCCTGCTTTCCGACGGAAAACCGAATGATTACGACAAATATGAAGGGAAATACGGGATTCACGATGTAAAACAGGCACTGCACGAGTTACAGGCAAAACAGATTAATTCGTATGCTTTGGCCATTGAGGCACAGGCAAAATACTATCTGCCGGTGATGTTCGGGCAAAACCATTATCAAATATTAACAACCCCGGTGGAACTTTTGGGCGCTCTGGTACATCTGTTTGAGAAAATAAGAAGGTAGAAAGGGTAATGAAAATGTTAAAGATACATACAATGGAATTAAAATTCTCAAAATGAGAAGAATTCATATTGGAAAAGTTAGTTCCCCTCCTTGGAGGGGTAGGGGTGGGTTTAAAAGAAGTATTCACTTTTCCGGTTTCCAATACTAAATAAAAAAACAGATTAATAAAACTTTAAAAGATGAATGTAAAAAATGGAGAATACAAAAGTTGATTACAAAAACGTTTTTTATCCCCCCGGCGGGATTTTGATATGGATTTTGATAATCGTTGAACTCATTACGTTTGGAGCGGCGCTGATAGGGCTGGTGGTATCGAGCAGGGAAAACCCCTCGCAATACCATGAATCCAGAATGATGCTGAATGTGGTTTACGGGGCCGTAAATACCCTGTTTTTGCTTACCAGCGGATATTTTATGGCGGTTTCCATACGTAGTCTGAAACAGGAGGATATTAAACGGACTTTGCTGAATATGAGGCTTGCCATGACAGGAGGATTGTTTTTTATTTTGCTTAAATCGGTTGAATATTCCGAAAAGTTTGCCCATGGATTAACACTGGGTTACAACACATTTTTTAATTTTTACTGGCTTCTTACAGGCTTTCATGTTATTCATGTTACGGTAGGACTGGTTATTTTGCTTTTTATCTATTTCGGATTGAAAAAGAAAAAAACCGGATACGATATCCTGGATGCCGAAGCAGGAGCCGCCTTTTGGCACATGTGCGACCTGATTTGGCTCTTGCTGTTTCCCACTCTGTATCTTATTTTGTAATCTGAAAGACAGAAAAAATGAAATTAACACACGAAAAAGTAATAGTAATCCTGTACATCATTACATTGCTCACGGCAGTAGCGTCGAGGACAATAGATGCTTTGTATTTTGCCGCTCTGTTCATATTGTTGCTCTCTGCGGTAAAATTCTTTCTGGTCTTTTTTCAATTCATGGATATGAAGCATTCCAACTCTTTTTGGAAAACCGTGATTATTCTTTACCTGACAGCATTTGTAGGAGCAATAGGGGTGATATTGAGGATGTAGAGGGGATATTAGTTTTTATTTTGCAGGTTATTTTTCTAGTTCCTGAATGGCTTTCAAATCAATATGTTTGTATAAAAATGTTTGTATAAAAGCAGTTCATTCATGGTAGAAGGGATTATATCCTTTACGCCCGGTTCTTTGGCCTCGGCAAATATATTTTCAATCCATTCCCGGGGCATTTTGCGGTTTCGAACACCGGTTTTGTCAAGCAATTGCTACTTAAAATCACTTTAAGATATATGTTCTTCACACATAATGCAGTTTAAATTGCAATCTTCGGGATTGGTATCGAGTGTTAATCGCCGCTTTTTTCGAAAGTCTCATTCATTTTATGTATTTTTGTTCTGAATTTTTAAGATTTACTATTAAATGAAAACGGTAATTATTCATGTTGAGGATTCAAAATATGGTTTTTTGATAAACCTCTTGAAAAAGTTCAACTTTATTTCTTTTGATACTCAGGATGAAGCGGAACTTTTTACAGAAAAGCAGAAAAAACTTTTGGATAAACGACTTGATGAGCTTCTGGATGCTAAAACAGATTCCCTGGATTGGGAAAATGTACAACAGATTTTGAAATAATGAATAAGCTGAAGTTCCATCCCGAAGCTGTAAAAGAGATTGAAGACGCATTAGACTGGTATGGCACCCAATCGGAAGAAGCCAAGGAGGCATTAAAAAAACAGTTGAATGATGGTTTCCAAAAGATTCTATCTTTTCCATATTCTTTTCCCACACGCTATAAATCGTTCCGGGTTTACACTCTAAACTTGTTTAAAGTCTAAACATTTTATACTCATTGTCATCACGTTAACTTTAAACAACTTCTCTGAAATCTTTTCCATATATAGTTGTTTATTCTGTTCATTCCAGTGTGATATATGTTGTATCGGTATTCCATTCATCACGCGATCCCAAATCTTTATCAAAAAGAATAAAATAGTTGTAAAGTATCTCCGGTTTTCTGCAATGTCCTTGAATTGAAGGCACTTCTCCACTGTCGGAACACAGATTTCTCCTCTCACCTAACTTTCTCATTTCCTTTTGATTTTCCAATGCACATTTCAATTGTCGAAAAAGGCTTTTAAGTTCAAAATAATTAATAATAGGTCATTTTTGTTGCCACTAACCAATCCATAAAACAATTATCTTTATCAAATTGAAAAATTACTCTGCTGATTTCATTAATGACTATATAAAATATTAAAAATGAGATTTATATTTGTTATTCTATTATTAATCAATTTACATGTTTTCAGCCAGAATCAAAATCTATCCAACGATTGAATACGGAAGGGCTGTTGCTTTCATCACATAATCTCTCCAATGAGGTTTACCCCGGAATCACCGTTTTTCCCAATCCTTTTACTGAGGGTTTTGTTGTTGAAGGGGATTATATAAACGGAATAAGCATTTATAACATTGAAGGAATAATGGTTTTTACCGAAAAGACAACTCCGGAAAAGGGACAAAAAGTCAAAATAAATTTGCCTGATGTGCCCGAGGGGAACTATCTGATAACGGTTGAAACAAAACGGGGTTCCGTTACCAAAGGAATTACAAAAAACTAAAACAGCCGGAACTCATAAGCCCGGCTGTTTACTGAAAATATAATATGACCGGTTAGTCCAGAGTATGGACAACCAGTCCCGACCTCAGTTTAGGTTCGAACCAGGTGGTTTTTGGGGGCATGATCTTGCCGCTGTCGGCAATATTGATCAGTTGTTGCATGCTGACGGGATAGAGTGCAAAAGCAACAGCCATTTCACCGCTGTCAACCCTGCGTTGCAACTCTCCGAGTCCGCGTATCCCACCTACAAAATCAATACGTTTGGAACGGCGCAGGTCTTTTATGTCGAGCACCGGATCGAGCACCTGATTGGTAAGGATGGTTACATCCAAAACCCCGATGGGGTCGTTATCGTCGTAGGTATCCGGTTTGGCTTGCAATGCATACCATTTTCCACCGAGATACATCGACAATTCATGAAGTTTCGAGGGTTTGTAAGGTTTGTTTCCTTTTTCTTCAACCTCAAAACTTTCTTTAACCTTGTTCAGAAACTCATCTTCCGTCAGGCCGTTCAGGTCTTTTACCACCCTGTTGTAATCGATAATGGTAAGCTGGTTGTCGGGGAAGTTAACAGCCAGAAAATAGTTGTACTCTTCTTTTCCGGTATGGTTGGGATTGGCTTCCCGTTTTTCTTTTCCCACGAGTGCTGCCGCAGCAGTGCGGTGGTGGCCGTCGGCAACATAAAGCGAAGGCAACTCTTTGAACAGCTCGATAATACGGTTGATAATGGCTTTGTCGCGAATCACCCAGAAGTGATGCCCGAACCCGTCGTCGGCGGTAAAGTCGTACTCGGGCTCGTTGTTTTTTACAAAATCGGCAACAATGGTATCAATCTCATCTTTGGCAGGATAGCTGAAAAATACCGGCTCCATGTTGGCATTGGTAATGCGCACATGTTTCATGCGGTCTTCTTCTTTGTCGGGACGGGTAAGCTCGTGTTTTTTAATTACGTTGTTCAGGTAATCGTCAACACTTGCACACCCTACAATGCCGTACTGTGTTTTTCCGTTCATCGTTTGGGCGTAAATGTAGAGGTATTCCTCTTCATCGGGTACAAGCCATCTTTTTTCTCTGAAAGCATCAAAATTTTCTTTGGCTTTGTTATACACCTCTTCGCTGTACAGATTGGTATCAGGTGGAAGGTCTATCTCCGGTTTGATAATGTGCAGCAGCGAATAAGGGTTACCTTCGGCCTCTTTGCGTGCTTCTTCCGAGTTTAAAACATCGTACGGGCGTGAAGCCAGTTGCTGTGCTATCTCTTTCGGCGGTCTGAGTCCTTTAAATGCTTTTAATGTTGCCATGGTTGTCTTTTGTTTTGCTTTTATGATATTTTATCGGTTTCATTAAAAAACCGCCTTTGATTTGCAGGGGGTGTCCTCCGGCATTCAAAAGCGGTTTTTCAGGTTATTAAAAATTAATACTGATCGATAAATCCGGGATCGTCGTTGGGGTTGTTGTACGGCATGGGATCATTATCGTGGTTGCCGTAATGATTGTAGTTGCCGTTGTTGTTGTGGTTACCACCGTTGTTGTTGTGGTATCCGTTGTTGTTTGAGCGTTGCAGCGAGGAGATAAGTGCTCCAAGCATTTTGGTCATCTCCATAAGCTGTGTGCGCGATTCTTCTACCGACTCTTCACTCAGCAGATTTGCTTTCTGTGCAAGGGTGGTATAAACCACACACTGGCGGATGGAGCTTTTGGCCATTTTCAGATAGTAAATAAACTGGGTTTTGTTGCGGGCAGAGCCTTCTGAAATGTAGAGAGCAATGTTGCGCGCTGCATCGTTAAACCGAATGGCGAACTGATTTTTGTCATCACCGGGGAACAGCATGGTTACATCCTGCAACCAATTGATGTAATCGAGTGATTTGTGATAGATTCTCAAATCTTCAAATCTAAAAAATGTCCCTGTTCTCTCTTGTCTCTCTTGTCTTTCCTGTTGTTTTTCACTCTCGTTGTACATAATCTTCACAAATTTTTATTAGTAAATGTTGTTAATTAATTTTTTGGCTAAGCCAATATTTTCCTTTCAATAAAGTGGACGCAAAAATAGAAATCCTCTGGAATTCCAGAGGATTTTCTTTAAAATTTTTTGCTTAAAATGATTAATTGACTTTAAATGTGGTATCTCCGTTCTCAATGTAGCCGATAATTTGTTTTGCTGCGGCAATTCCGGCATTAATATTTGCCTCTGCCGTTTGAGCGCCCATTTTTTTCGGTGTAAAAAAGCACCTGTCGGGATATTTTTCTTCAATTACGCTCCTGTTATCGGGTGCTATGTCGGAAATGTAGGCGAATTTGGAATTTTCTTCAAAAATTTTCAAAAGATCGTCTTCGTGAACCACCTCTTTTCGTGCCGAATTAACCAGCGTTGCACCTTGTTTCATTTTCGACATTAGTGCGTAGTTAATTGACTGAATGGTGTGTTTGTTGGCCGGAAGGTGCAGACTGATGTAATCGCAGGCTGCGTACATCTCTTCTGCGGTTTTGAAAACCTCAACACCGTCGGCCTCAATGGCTTCTGCCGGTACAAAGGGGTCGAAAGCAGCCACCTCCATGCCGAATCCTTTTGCAATGCGGGCTACATTTTTACCCACGTTTCCATAAGCATGAATGCCTATCTTTTTGCCTTTCAGTTCTCTGCCCGAGGTACCGTTAAAGTGGTTCCTGGCCTGATATACCATCATACCCAGCACCAGTTCGGCCACTGCGTTTGAATTTTGACCGGGGGTATTCATTACCACAACGCCTTTGGCAGTTGCGGCTTCCAGGTCAATGTTATCGTATCCGGCACCTGCACGAACCACTATTTTCAGGTTCTTGGCAGCGTCCAATACTTCCGGGCTAACTTTATCGCTTCTTACAATGAGTGCATCGGCATCTTTAACAGCTTCCAAAAATTCACTGTTGTCCTGATATTTTTCCAGAAATATGCACTCGTATCCTGCGTCATTAAAAACGGCTTTTATCTGATTTACAGCCTCTTTGGCAAATGGTTTTACCGTTGCAACAAGTACTTTTGTCATCTTTGTCAAATTTTTTAGGTGTGTATTGTATTATTTATTGTATGTTTCAAAATCCTGCATGGCCTGAATAAGCGCCTCTACGCTTTCAACAGGCAGGGCATTGTAGGTGGAAGCTCTGAATCCGCCAACCGAGCGGTGACCTTTAATACCGATCATACCTCTTTCGGTGGCAAAATCGAGGAAAGCTTTTTCTTTCTCTTCGTATCCGTCGTTCATTACAAAGCAAACATTCATAATGGAGCGGTCTTCTTTGGCTACTGTTCCTTTGAACATGCTGTTTCTGTCAATCTCGTCGTAAAGCATTCCCGCTTTTTTCACATTGATTTTGTTCATCTCTTCCACACCACCTTTGTTTTTAAGCCATTTGAGGGTTTGCAACGCGGCAAATACCGGCAATACCGGCGGGGTGTTGAACATACTTCCTTTATCAATGTGTGTTTGATAGTTGAGCATGGTCGGGATTTTGCGGTCAACTTTGCCGAGAATGTCGTTTCTGATAATTACGAATGTAACGCCTGCCGGAGCAAGGTTTTTCTGCGCACCGCCATAGATAATGGCGTATTTGGAAACATCAACCGGTCTGCTGAAAATGTCGGACGACATGTCGGCAACCAAAGGTACGGGTGAGTCTATATCTTCCCTGATCTCGGTTCCGTAAATGGTGTTGTTGGTTGTGATGTGGAAGTAATCGGCATCTTCGGGAATGGCGTATCCTTTAGGGATATAGCTGAAATTTTTGTCTTCCGACGAAGCCACAATATCAACCTCTCCGAACAGTTTCGCCTCTTTAATGGCTTTTTTCGACCAGGCACCTGTGTTCAGATAGGCGGCTTTTTTGTTTAAAAGATTAAACGGAATCATGGCAAACTGAGTGCTGGCACCACCGCCGAGGAAAAGAACCGAATATCCGTCGGGAATATTTAACAACTCTTTAAATAAAGCCTGTGCCTCTTCCATTACTGCAACAAACTCTTTGCTGCGGTGCGATATTTCCATTACCGAAAGTCCGGTTCCGGCAAAATCTCTTACTGCGTCTGCTGTGTTCTCGATAGTGTAATCGGGCAGGATAGACGGACCTGCATAAAAGTTATGTTTTTTCATCTTCTTAACGTTTTTAAAATGCATTGCAAAGATAAAAGAATATGGCGGAATCCGCTTTAATTATTGTTAAAGTTAGAACAGTTCTAAAAAAACAGGGTGAATCGTTCGGGTTGAAAACTGCCTTGAGGAGAGGAAATCCGAACAGCTGAAAATCAGGAGTTGGATGGATAAGAGTCAGTCTGCACTAAAACCTCCGAATACTATCCGTTTTTCTCCTTAATAAGCTCGGCAACAATGGATATGGCAATTTCAAAAGGTGTGTCGGAATTAATTTCCAGCCCTATGGGGGCATGAATGCTGTTGATGCGTTCTTCGGCAATGCCCAATTGTCGCAGCCGTTCCGCTGTTTTGGCCACTTTGTTTTTGCTGCCTATCATGCCAAGATACCTGTATTGTTCGTTTATAAGCTGTTCTACAACCGTCATGTCAAAACGGTGCTGGTGGGTCATAATTACCAGATAGCAGTTTTCCGAAAACCGGATGTGTTGTTTGAAATCGTCGTACGGCGCAACAATAGTGGTTGCCAAAGGATGTTTTTCTTTGTTTGCCCACTCTTCGCGGTTGTCGATAACCGTTACGTTAAAACCGCTTTTTGCAGCGAGTTGCGAAAGTTGAACGGCAACGTGTCCGCCACCTATAATATAAAGCTTGTCTTTGGGCAAAAGCGGCTCAACCGTAAGTGTAACTTTTCCCCCGCAGGCCATTTTGGCGTCCGTATCCAGGTCAATTTCCCATATTTGCAGGGTT
Organism: Bacteroidales bacterium; assembly: GCA_027022105.1. Taxonomy (GTDB): domain Bacteria; phylum Bacteroidota; class Bacteroidia; order Bacteroidales; family F082; genus Sulfidibacterium. The sequence continues at coordinate 9,679 of JALVZH010000248.1, forward strand.
TCCGGCTTTTCTTTGACGATTCTTTTTTTTACCATCTGTTCCAGATTGCCGCCGCCGATGGTTCCGTATCCGGTTTCGTCGGTTAAAAGCAGCATTTTTGCTCCCACACGGCTTGGTGTGCTTCCGAATGTTTTAATCACGGTTACAACCCACGATTCCAGATTATTGTTTTTGGCTTCCGCTATTTTGTTGTATAAATTCATTTTACCTGCATTTAATCCTTCAACTCCTCAATAGCCATCAAAATCTTTTCGGGTGTGGCGGGGGCAGTTAAGTCCGCTTCTTTCTTATGGTCTGTAACGCTTTCAATGGCATCTTTAATTGCAAAAAAGGCGGATATGCCGTACATAAACGGAGGTTCGCCAATGGCTTTGCTGCCATATACGCTGGCAAATTTTCTTTTCCGCGGAAGCATTTCTACCTTAAAAACTTCCGGTAAATCGTCAAAAGAGGGGATTTTATAAGTGGATGTGGTTCCCGTTGTATTTTCCCCTTTTTCGTTTATAACAATCTCTTCCATGGTAACCCAGCCCATTCCTTGTATATAGCCGCCCTCAATCTGGCCTTTGTCAACCGGAATGTTAATGGAATTGGCACTTTCGTGCACAATGAATGCTTTTTGTACTTCCGTGGCTCCCGTAAGCGTATCAATCTCAGCCTGTGTAAGGGCGGCACCGAAAACAAAGTAGTAAAACGGTTCGCCTTTGCCTTTTTCCCTGTCGAAATAGATGCCCGGTGTTTTGTAAAATGCCTGAGCTCCGAGGTTAATCCGGTTCATATAGGCGGTTTCGGCTATCTCGTTAAACGGAATGCTCTTTTCAGGATTTTCCTTTGAACAGGCAACCCCGTTATCGAAAACAACATCATCTTCCGTAATGGAAATTCCGTAATGTTTTTCAATTAGCTCTTTGGCAACGGGAATCAACCTTTTTTTAATTTTTCCGGCAGCCAGCCGCGCGGCATTTCCATTGAGGTCGGTGCCTGATGAAGCCGCGGTAGGGGAGGTGTTGGCTACCCGTTTCACGTTGGTACTTTCAATTTTTATGACATCAAACGAAACGCCCAAAGTTTTGGCAACAATCTGGGCAATTTTGGTGTTGAGTTCCTGTCCCATTTCAATGCCGCCGTGTGATACCGATACGGTGCCGTCGCTGAAAACCCAGATGAGTGCTGCCCCCTGATTTAAAAATGCAGCAGTAAACGAAATTCCGAATTTGACCGGCGTTATTCCAATGCCCCGCTTTTTGTATTTGTTGTTGCGGTTAAATTCGTCACACTCTTTCCTCAGCTTGTCATAACCGGAAATGTTTTTCAGTTTTTCAAATATCTCGTCGAAAATAACTTCGTGTACCTCTTGCCCGTAAGGTGTTGTTTCTCCCTCCTTGTAAGCATTCAGGGCTCTTATTTCAAAAATATCTTTTTTAACGACTTTTGCAATTCGTTCCATAACAAATTCGGAAGAGAAAATTCCCTGCGGCCCGCCGAAACCGCGAAATGCCGTATTGGGCGGCAGGTTGGTGCGCAGTGCCAGTCCTCTGACCTTGATATGCGGGTAATGGTAGGCATTGTCAATGTGCCAGACGGCTCTTTCGAGAATGGCCATAGAAAGATCGGTATAGGCGCCGCCGTTAAGGTAAATGGAAAAATCCCCTGCTATCAGTTTGCCGTTTTCATCAAACCCGACTTTGTAATGTGTTTTGAAAGGGTGACGTTTTCCCGTAAAACGTATGTCCTCATGGCGTTCCATTTCAAATTCCACGGGATTTCCCGTCCTGTATGCGGCCACTGCTGCAAGTGCGGTATAGATGGTGGAATTGCGTTCTTTTCCTCCGAAAGCACCGCCCAGCCTTTTTACATCTACGGTAATATCTTTTGAGGTCAGATTTAGAACACGGGCACACACCTCCTGAATTTCAGTGGGCGCCTGTGTAGCCGAATAAACGTAAAAATGGTTGTCCTCGTCGGGAACCACACGAACCCGCTGTGTTTCTAAATATAGATGTTCCTGACCGCCGCCGCTGAACTCACCCTCCAATATATGCGGGCATTTTTCCCACATTGCCTCCGGATCACCTTTTTTCAGGGCATTCTCCTTACCTAAAACACTGTTCTTTTTCAATGCTTCTTCAATGGTAAACACGGTTTCGAGCAGCTCGTACCTGACATCTATACAATTAACCGCTTTTTTGCAAATTTCAGGTGATTCACCAACCACAACGGCTACCGGTTGACCTGCATAAGTAACTTCGTCCTCCGGCAACAAAGGTTCGTCGTGTACCGCCACACCTGTTTGGTTTTCGCCCGGTATGTCTTTGTAAGTAAAAATTCCCCTGACCCCGGGAAGAGTTTGCGCTTCGTAAAAATTTACCGACACAATGCGGGCATGGGCCTGTGTGGAAAACAAAATTTTCATATACAACAGCCCTGAGGGCTTGTTTTCGTCAAGGGTAAAGCGGGTTTGACCCGTTACATGCAGTTTTCCGTTAATATGATAAGGTGATTTTTCCATGGTTAGATAATTTCGGGAAAAAGTTTATGAAAATGTTTTATCAAATGGTTTTTCACCAGAAGTTTTCTGTATTCTTCGCTGCCCCGCATATCGGTTATGGGTTTTACGTTTTCCATAGCAGTGGATGCAGCTTTAAGAATTACATCTTCTTTGAGCGCTTTTCCTTTTAAAAACCGTTCTGCCTCTTTAATACGTATGGGAACGGGAGCAATGCCTCCGTAGGCAATTCTTATATCTTCAAGGATATTATTTTTTACCAGAACAGCAACGGCTGAATTGACTGTGGAGATATCCACCGCTTTGCGTTTGGAACTTTTTTCAAACGAAAAGAGATATCCTTCGGGAATCGGTATTTCAATTTTTTCTATTATTTCTTCCGGTTTCAATTCGGTTTTCTTATAAGAAATGTAAAAATCATTCAGCGGAATTGTACGCCGGTTACGGGCCGAGGCAAGATGTATCTTTGCTTCTGATGCCAGTAATACGGTAGCCGTATCGGCTATGGGTGAAGCGTTGGCAATATTTCCCGAAACGGTGGCAATGTTTCTGATCTGTTTGGAAGCCATTAGTTCGAGAGCCTCCGTCAGAACACGGAATCTTTTGCCAATTTCATCATTTTCCAATACGTCGCTTAAAGTGGCATTGGCGCCGATGTATAGAGTTTCGTTGTCAAACCTGACGTATTGGAGTTCATCGATTTCCGAAATATCCGCCATTTTCGGGTAAACGGTATCGCGAAGATTGCGAATAACCATCAGGTCGGTACCGCCGGCAATTTTAACGGAATCGGGATTTTTATCAAGGTAATCCAACAGTTCTTTTTCGGTTTTGGGTATAAAATAGTGTTTGTTTTCGTCAACAGGTTGATTTTCCTTTATCAACTGATTTAACCTTGCCTGTACATCTTTAAAGTAAGAGGGAAAGGCAAAAGACCGACTTGCGAAATATTCAACACTTCTTTCCGAAGCCTTTTTAATGGGCAGGTAGCCTGTACAACGGCACAGGTTTCCTTCAAGGGCAAGGCGCACACCTTTATCATCGGGGTTTTTGTTCCCGGCAAGATAAGCAAACAGCGACATGGTGATTCCTGGCGTACAAAATCCGCACTGGGTGGCGTGTTCTTCAAGTATGGCCGTTTGAATGGGATGAAGCTGATTCCCTTCGGAGATGCCTTCTATGGTAACCACATGTTTGTGGTGCAGTTTGGCAACGGGAATAAGGCAGGAGTTGACCGCTTTATAACGGATGTCTCCATTTACCGGTTTGCCAAGTGCTATGGTGCAGGTTCCGCAGTCTCCTTCGCCGCACCCAAGTTTTGTTCCGGTTAACCCTGCCCGGTTCCTGATAAATTCCAGAGCGGTAGTATTAAACGGAATCCGGGTATCCATAAGCCGGTCATTCAGGAAAAATTTTATGTGAATATCAGGCATAATTTCTGTTTTTCGAATTAAAAGACCAATGAAATTTCAAAAGTAATCTTTTTTTGAATTTCAAAAGCAACAACCATTTTTCTTATCTTTGCCCCTTTTCTTTTGTATGAATTTAATGTATTAAATATGAAGAAGTTAGCTGTAGTTGCTTTTGGAGGCAATGCGCTTTTACGTGCAGGGCAGAAAGGTACCATAGAGGAACAGGAAAATAATGCATACCAGGCGGTTAAAAAACTGCTGAAATTGATGAAAAAATACAATCTTGTGTTGACCCATGGAAACGGTCCGCAGGTTGGAAACATAATGCTGGCCAATGATGCCGGCCACAAAATGTACGGTATTCCCGAAATGCCCATGGATGTTTGCGGCGCTTATTCCCAGGGTTTTATAGGTTATGTACTGGAGCAGCAACTACGCAATGTATTGATGAGTCACGACAAAGACCGTGATATTATTACCCTCATTACCCAGGTGTTGGTTAATAAAGCCGATCCGGCTTTTAAAAATCCCACCAAGCCGGTTGGCCCTTATTATACCAAAGAAGAGGCTGAAAAAATTATGAAAGAAACCGGTGCGGTATTTAAAGAGGATGCCCGCGGCAGAGGATGGCGCAAGGTTGTGGCTTCGCCAGAACCCCTTTTTATTTTTAATCAGAAGACCATTGAAAAGATTGCCCGCGAAGGTCACATTGTAATTGCAGTGGGTGGCGGCGGTATCCCCTGTTATTTTGTGGCAGAAAACAAGCTACAGGGAATAGATGCGGTAATCGACAAAGACCTCGCTTCTTCGAGGTTGGCGGCTCAAATCCGTGCCGACAAGTTTTTTATCCTTACCGATGTGCCCAAGGTGATGATCAATTTCAATACACCGCAGGAAAAAGCCATTGACCGCATGTCGGTGGCACAGGCGCGCGAATATCTCGAAGAGGGTCAATTTGGCGAGGGAAGTATGGCACCCAAAATCAGGGCGGCAATCCATTTTGTGGAGCGCACCGGAAAAGATACCATTATCACCGAAACCACCCTATTGGGCGTGGACAACGGAGGTACAAGGATTACTATTGTTTAAGTTACCGGCAAGCCTGCATCAGGCGGGTATGATTCAGGACAGGGTTATGGAATAACCGGTCGGGTATGACTTTACAGGTCGTAAAATATCTGTGGCTAAATATCTGGGGTTTGGGAAGAGATAATTCTTTACCTTTAATATTTTTGGAGTATTAAATTTTCGGGCTAAATTTCTGGTTATGGAAATGAAGAGGAGAAAGGGATATATTGAGCGTTTGATAGAGCAGGGAGAGGGACTTCATCTTGATTTTAAATTCGAGGTATCCGATGCGGCTAAAATTGCCCGTTCGCTGGTTGCCTTTGCAAATACCGACGGTGGGAAACTGCTGATAGGTGTCAAAGACAACGGTAATATAAAAGGTGTGCGTTCCGAAGAAGAGTATTACATGATTGAAAATGCCGCCGGGCGGTTTTGCCGTCCGCCTGTTGAATTCGAAAGTAAAGAATGGAATATACGCGGCAAAAAGATACTGGAAGTGTCTATTCCCAAAAGCAATACCATCCCCCACAAAGCCCCCGATAAAACCGGACGTTACAAAGCTTTTATCCGTATAGCCGACGAAAATATTCTGGCGTGTGGTGTACAGGTAAAGGTGTGGAAAAAGATGAAAAGCAATGTAAGTATTCGGTTTGCCAATACATTGCTCGAACGCGAATTGCTTGATTTGTTACAATCGGGTGAATCCAAAACGATATCTCATTTACACGAACATCTTAATATCTCAAAATACAATCTGGAGAACATGCTTGCCGATTTTATTTTACTACAATTGGCAAAAAGTATCCCCACGCCCGAAGAGTGTCTTTTTACGGCGACCGATATTCCGGCACTTTGATTAATTTTGATACTTTTGAAAAATGGAAAGGGACGACTACTATTACACCATAAAAGCACCTTCGAAAGGATTGTTTAAGGACAGGGGAAGTAAATTTATTGCACTTGCCTTTCCCGTTCAAAGTGAGGATGAGGCAATGGAGAGATTGAAGGAGGTTAAAAAGGAATATTACGATGCCCGTCACCACTGTTATGCCTATCGTATTAATCCTGAAAATGAGATTTATAAAAGCAGTGACGACGGGGAGCCTTCGGGTACTGCCGGAAAGCCCATTTTAAATCAGCTGCTCTCCAAAGAGTTGTTTAATATTATTGTAATAGTAGTGCGGTATTTCGGTGGTACAAAGTTGGGAACCAGTGGGCTGATAAACGCCTATAAAACAGCTGCGCGGGAATCGCTGTCGGATGCAGATGTAACAAAAGTGCTCATTACGAGGACAATAACTTTGGAGTATGAATATCCGTTAATGAATACGGTAATGCGCATAATAAAAGATGAAAATCTGACAGTGGCGGAACAAAAATTTGAACTTTCCTGCTTGTTGACATTAAAAGTCGAGAAAAGCAGAGAGAAGTTAATAAGAAAAAAATTTGAAACTATTTTCGGTGTAACAGTAAAATGACACTAAAACAAACAGATAAATGTTTACTAACTTTTAGGGACATTTAATGTAAAATTTTTTAAAAATCAAGAGTAAAAACTATTTTTTTTTAACTTTTTTTGCCTCATCTTTGCTTCAATTTTTAGAAGGGAAAAAGAGCAATTAATTTATCTCTCTTTGTGATTAATTCGATTAATCTTGCATTATTATGAAAAAGAAGAAGCATGTTGAGGTATGGGAAAATTGTCTTAAGGTGATAAAAGACAATATTCCTTTACAAAGTTTTAAAACCTGGTTCGAGCCTATTGTTCCGTTAAAACTGGATAATAATGTTTTGACCATTCAGGTTCCCAGCCAGTTTTTTTACGAATGGCTGGAGGAGCACTACATCAACCTGCTTAAAAAGACCATAAAGAAAGAGATAGGGCCTGCCGGACGCCTTGAATACAGTATTATAATGGACAATCGCGGGTTGACTGACCAACCTGTTTCGGTAAAATATCCGACGTCCAACAAAAACGCTGTTCATAACAGGCCGACACCAATGCCGGTAAACATGAGTTCGCGCGATGTCCCCAATCCTTTTATCATTCCCGGGCTTAAAAAACTGAAAATCGAATCCCAACTCAACGATGCTTATTCATTCGACAATTTTGTCGAAGGGGATTGTAACCGTTTGGCACGTTCCGCCGGATGGGCCATTGCCGAAAATCCCGGGAAAACAGCTTTTAATCCCCTTTTCCTTTATAGCAATGTGGGGCTTGGCAAAACACATCTCGCTCATGCCATAGGACTGCAAGTCAAGGAGAATCATCCCGAGAAAACAGTTTTGTATGTCCAAACCGACCAGTTTATACAGCAATATACCGATTCGGTTAGAAATAACAATCAGAACGACTTTGTCCACTTCTATCAGATGATAGATGTGCTGATACTGGATGATATTGAATTTTTAGCAGGGAAAGAAAAAACACAGGATACCTTTTTCCATATTTTCAATCATCTGCACCAAAACGGTAAACAGATTGTGATGACCTGTGACAAGCCTCCCGTAGAGATGAAAGGAATGGAGCCCCGTTTGCTTTCACGCTTTAAATGGGGGCTTGCCGCCGATTTGCAGGTTCCCGACCTGGAAACCAGAATTAATATTCTGAAAAGAAAAATGTATGTCAATGGAATTGAAATGCCCGATGATGTTATTGAATATCTCGCTTACAGTATAACCACCAATATCCGTGAAATGGAAGGTGCACTGATTTCGATTATGGCTCATTCTTCTTTAAATAAAAAAGAGATTACCATTGACCTGGCCAAGCAGATGATTGATAAATTTGTAAAAAGCACTGCCAAAGAGGTATCCATTGATTATATTCAAAAAGTGGTGTGCGATTATTTCGATCTTCCGGTGGGAGTTATCAATGCGAAAACAAGAAAAAGGGAGATTGTACAGGCGCGGCAACTGGCCATGTATTTTTCAAAGAAACATACAAAAAGCTCGCTGGCAACCATCGGGCTGCATTGCGGTAATAAAGACCATGCAACTGTATTGCATGCTATCCGTACTATTAACAACCTGATAGAAACCGATAAGCAATTTAAAGGTTATGTAGATGATCTTGACAAGAAACTTAAAAGATAAATAATCAAAAATATTAATTCCCCGCTAAATTTATAGTTTTGGATTTGGAATTTGAAGATGACGAAAATTTTGAGGAGTTTAAAAGGATTGCAGAAGAGATAACCAGACTCCAAAACAGTCAGGGACTGCCTCAGTTTGAGGGCTATTCACCCAATGAAATGGGATATTTGCTTTATGAACCTTTTAGCCCCAAGAGTCCTGTCGGGTTCAACAAACCGGAGGATAAATACTTTAAAAATATTCCCGTTTTAAATCAGGTAAAATACCTAATCAGGATTATTGAAGAAAAGGGTGAACTCAAATTGACCAAAAAAGGATTCTTACCCGTTAAAGTAGTTGCCGATATATATAGCCAGGGTTTTATTAATGATGAATACATTGACCGCGGGATTATTAAGCTTTATAAAGAGTCAGACAGTATATCAGTGAGTCTGGCAAGAATTCTTTTGGAATTATCGCGTATTGTTAAAAAAAGAAAAGGCAGGCTAAGTCTTACCAAAGCCGGAGCAAAGATTGCTTCAGATGATTTTGAATTGTTTAAAAAATTATTTATCACCTATACCACAAATTTTAATTGGTCATATTTTGACGGTTGCGGACAAAACAGTATCGGACAATTGGGTTTCGGTTTTTCCCTGATTTTACTGAAAAAATTCGGAAATGCGAGAAGAGAGGATACTTTTTACGGCGAAAAATACATTGACGCTTTTCCCGTAGTGCTGAATAAAATTGAACCTCCGTTTATACGTTCCCCTGAATATAATGTGATATTTTGTTATTCACTAAGGACATTTGACAACTTTCTCAAATTTTTCGGAATGGTGAAAATTGATAAAAAAGGAGAGTTTCTTGAAAAAAGGAAATACATAACAAAAACACCTCTTTTCGATAAGATTATATCCATTCGGCCTCCAGCACGTCCAAACGATTTTACAGATAACTGACCGGTTAATTTTCCAATACCTCAAAATGCACAGTCAGGCTGTTGCCTTTTTCATCCACTACCGTTAACGAATGCTTCCCCTGTTCGGGTACAAATGCCAATTGATGAACCGTTTCGGTGATACCGATGTATTGTTTATCAATGTGCCAATAAATTTTTTGCTGCGGGTGGTGGTGCGTCAGTTCGAAAACCACGGGTTGTTTTTTACCGTCGCTTCCCCGGGTTACTAATATTTTTTCACCGTTATGAGGATAAACAAACTCCATTACATGGTTTTCGTTTTGCAAACAACCATTGCGGTAAGGTGGCAGCGGTTTGTATCCGGGATGTGTTTTGCGGTAATACCATTCTTGAACGGGCGGCAACACGAACCACGACCGGGGTTCAATATCATCTGCTGATGTACACCCGCGATGCACCCTGAATTTTCCCGATTTATCGGTAAAAATCTTTTTATGATAAGAGCAAAGCTTTACCCCGTTCCCCTTTATCCAGGTTAGTATGGTATCTGTTTTGGGACAAATTTCAGAAGCCCTGTAACCGCTCTTTTTACAAACAACAACAGGAGTCAGCTCATCTTCGGGGGCTTCGAATTTTTCATTAGAAGGAAGTTTGTCGAACATATCGAACATTACCGGAGCAGCCGACGAAACCCCTGTCAGTCCGAAACGGCCTTCACCGTCGGCATTGCCTGTCCACACACCTACGGTAAAATCCGCTGTTGTACCAATGGCCCATGCATCTTTAAAACCAAAGCTCGTCCCCGTTTTCCAGGCAATATTACTGTTACCGTTGAAATATTCCCAGCCTTCCTCCTCCTGCGGGCGGTGAACTTTACGGAGTGCTTTCCAGGTAACCCATACGGCACCTGCATGAATGGGGACATCGTGCGAATATTCCGGCTCGGAAGGAGGTTTTAGTTCATCCTGAATCAGTACAGGGTGTTTGTATTCATTACCGGTATATTTTCCGTAAAAACGTGAATAGTTGAGCAGCGTTTGAGCCATTCCCGAGTACATGGAGCTGATGTCCCACAAAGAGGCCTCTCCGCCGCCCAGTATCATTGATAATCCGTAATATCCTGCCGGTTTTTTAAAGCCGGTGATTCCGGTACGGTGCAAAAGATTGAGAAAGCGCGCTGTTCCGTAATCACGAAGCAGGTATATGGCCGGTACATTCCGTGAACGCGATAAGGCCTCCGCAGCAGGAATGGCACCTTCGAAAGTCAGATCGTAATTTTGGGGATGATAATTTTTGAAATAGCTTGGAATATCGGGTATCAAGCTGTTTATCAGTGTCTCTCCGTCTTCGATGGCGGCAGCGTACAACAACGGTTTTAAAATACTGCCGGTACTCCTGTCGGCACGTATCATGTCGATGGATTCTCCGTTACCATCTCTGAGCGGACTGTTTCCCACATAAGCGGCTACCGATTTATCGCTGTTTCTTATAACCAGCAAGGCCATGTTTTTTATTTCATTGTTCCGGTATTTCCGGCTGTAATTCTCCACAATACCATTGGCCCTGTTTTGAATGGTTTTATCCAGTGTGGTAACGATGATTTCGCCATTGCGTACACTACTGAAATAAGCAGTCAGATGCGGGGCGGTATTTGGCAGCGGTTTGGGTTTTCCGGGTATTTTTTCAAGAAGTGCCAAACGGTATCCGGTACTGTCTGTTTTTCCCCCTTCATAAAGTTTTTTGAGCAATTTGTTTCGCTTTTCCAGCAGCCGTGCTCTGTTTTTTCCGGGATGAATCAAAGAGGGAGCATTGGGTAATACGGCCAGTGTTGCCGCTTCGGCCCAGGTTAGTTGCCGAAGCGAATGGCCGAAATAGCGCCAACAGGCGGCCTCTATTCCCACTACATTACCTCCGAAAGGAGCATAAGCGGCATATAACCGAAGTATTTCCCGCTTACTGTATCGCTGTTCTAAAGCAGTGGCCAGAAAAATTTCGATGATTTTTTCACCGACGGTTCTTTTCCTGTGGCGACGCATCATCCTGATAACCTGCATGGTAATGGTGCTGCCACCTCTTTTAATTTTTCCTGAATTTATATCCTGCCACGCAGCATGAAACAGCGAAACGGGATTAAAACCGGGATGACTGAAAAAATAGCGGTCTTCAAAGGCAATAAGGGCAGTGGTGTATTTCTGAGGAAGTGAGTCGGGGGGAGGGAAACGCCACTGACCGTCTTTGGCAATATGCGCGCCCAACAACCGGCGGTTTTTATCGTAAACAACAGTTGAATAAGGCTCTGTAAAAATATGACGGGGTAAAAAAATCTGACCCCAAAAAGGAAAGGTAATGATAAGAAAAAGAAGAGTCCCTGCCGGAATTAAAAAAAATTTTGTTCTGTAAAATCCTTTAATTTTCATTATCCGGTAAAATTACAAAAGCCTGTTTTCTTATCATTATCCTACTATTACTATTTTGTCAAAATTGAAATTTATATGAAATAAAAGGCATTCCGGGAAAAAGGCTGAACTGTTTCAATACTTTTTTAGGTGGTTCGTTAGGAGGTGCATGTTCGTAATCGTAATCAATGTACAAAAAGAAGGGATTTTGACGGAAATAGGCGTTATAGATGCCTACACTCCATGTTCTTTTTCCCCACTTTGTTTTTTTATGGAAGTTTGCTCCTATATCCAGACGGTGATAGGCCGGTGTTCGGTAGTTATTACGGTATTGCACGTTGTCGATGTAAGGAAGGTATCCATTGCCCCCGTTTCCCATAAATCCATGATAATCACCAAGGGAAAGATACTTGTCGTATGGTAAAGTGACGGCATATCCGGTACCGTAAACCCATGTGGCACCAACATCCACCTTGTTGTTAAATTTATATGTGGCAACAATGGAAATATCGTGCCGTCTGTCGTAATGATAAGGGTATTTGTCGGGGCTTACTTCCGGAAACAGTCGCCATGACCACGAAAGGGTATATCCTACCCAGCCGGTTAGCTTTCCCATATCTTTTCTGACCAACAATTCGGTCCCATAGCCATTGCCTGAACCTGTTGTTACCATGTCCTGCCATGAACCGTCGTCGAGCAGATATGATGCTCCGGGTTTGTAAGTTATAAGATCATCAAGCCATTTATAATATCCTTCAATACTTATTTCAAAACTGTTGTTCAGATTGTACACTGCACCTGCCGCTACCTGTTTTGAATGCATGGGTTTTATGGTGTCGGTAACGGGAACCCACAAGTCGGTTGGTAAGCCTATTGTTGTATTCGACAGCAGATGAATGTATTGTGTCATTTCGGCATACGAAGCTTTCAACGAAAGATTTTCGGTTGCTATAAACCTGATTGCCACACGAGGCTGAACTGAATAATAGAATTTATTTTTTACCGAGAATCCCGATGCATGAACCCCAAGATTGAATTTTAACCTGCTTCCCAGCGAAAAATCGTCTTCAATATAGGCATCCATCTCATTTGCATATATCTTTTGGTTACCGAAAGTGGTGTCAATCGCAGTTTGTGAATTTTCATTCTCATCCTGGCTGAATTTATATGCATTAATGCCCGGATTAAATGTATGATATATATTGCTGACACCAAATCTTATATAATGATTTGGCAGTGGGGTGTAATCGAAATCGGCTGCAGCAGCAAGATCGTCGATACCGGAAAAATACATGAAATCAAGCTTTTCGTAACTGTCTGGGGTTTTGGTTTCAAAATAATTGCCCACATAGAACTTGTACCTGCTGTATGATGTTCTAAGGTTTGCAAATAATTTTTTGTTAAAGACATAATTCCATCGTAATGAGGTGGTTATATTTCCCCAATGTAATCTGAATTTTTCGATATCCAGATAATTGAAATCCTCGTATTTATTGCGTGCATAAGCTTTATCGTTTCCCATATAAGCACTTAAATACAACCTGCTTTTATCGGAAAATTTATAATTTACTTTTCCGTTCAAATCATAAAAATAATAACCGCCGTAATATGTTCCGTCTATTTTGTTTATGGTATTGTACAAATTCATAAATGGTATGGCAATCAGGTCGATATAAGTACGCCTTCCCGAAATGATGAAAGAGGATTTGTTTTTAACTATGGGCCCTTCCAAAGTAAGTTTGGATGCTATTAAACCTACGGAACCTTCGCCGTGGAACTCTTTACTGTTCCCCTCTTTCATGCGAATATCCAGAACCGAGGAGAGCCGTCCGCCGTATCGTGCCGGAAATCCTCCTTTAACAAGTGTTACCGTATTTAATGCATCGGCATTGAAAACGGAAAAGAATCCGAACAGGTGGTTTACATTATATACGGGAACGCCGTCAAGCAAAATAAGGTTTTCGTCGGGGCCGCCGCCGCGAACATACAGCCCGCTGGTTCCTTCGGTACCCGATTGCACTCCCGGCAACAGTTGTATTGTTTTGATAATATCCACTTCACCGAAAAAAACAGGCAGTTTTTTAACGGTTTTAAGCGAAAGCTCCGTAACACTCATCTGTGAACTTTTTAGGCGGTTGTCGATGGAATTTGCGGTAATCTCCACTTCGTTGAGTTCAATTACCGGTTTCAGTTCCACATTGATAAGTGTATCTTTTGTTAAGTAAAAAGTAAGTTCGACAGGTGTGTATCCCACATAAGAATATTTTACCGTGATTTTGCCTTCGGGCTGGGTAAAACTGTAAAATCCGTAACTGTTCGATACGGTACCCGAATAAGTCATGGTGTTAAATATGTTGGCTCCCAGTAATTTTTCTCCGTTGGAAGCATCCGAAACGTATCCGGTTATCGTATGTTTTTGTGCCGAAGTCTCAAAAGCCGTAATAAGGGAAATCAATATTAATAAAATTAAATTTCTCACTTTTCACCTCCTTTCATTCCGTAGGAATTAGCAACTATTTTAAAGTTAACTGTATCCTGACTGTAACTACCGAAAACGCCGTAACCGTTTTTTACATTGGAATAAATAACCACAGGCTCCGAAAAAGGATCGCTGGCCCCTCCTGCTTCGTGATATTTGAAAAAAGATACAGAATAAAAGAAATACTCTCTTGAAACATGTTGCAGACAGAACCTGAAATGAACACTGTCCTGTTCAACCGGATAGGGGTAGCCGCCTCCGGCATATTGGTCCCTGTAAAAAAAACCGAACTGCAAAGTAACCTCCTTGCCGTTAAGATAACGGTCGGACCACAACAGATTTCCGTAACTGTTTTCGTAAAGTTTTTCCATGCCGTCAGGTACAAAAAGACCGAGATTATACCAACCCGAATCGTAATAGTTGGCATCAGGATACAAAATTTGAGCACTTAACATATAATAATCATCACTCTCTTCAGGGTCTTGAAATGTTATCAATCCGTCCAATTCAACAGAACCGTAATCGCCGGGGTTGGTTACACTTACCGTGTCGAACTGAATAATTTCCACTTTTCCCGGAACTGTGGTGGAGGCAGATACAGATTTAAATCCCTCTTTTTCGGCAATTATTTCATAAGTTTTTCCTACAACGGGAAAAAAATCATCTTTACGGTAATATCCGGTTCCGGTGTTATCAAGATTAAATAGAAAATTTCCGTTTTCGTAAAGTTTTACATCGGCACCATCGATAAAAGGAAGGTTATTGCTACTTTCGTCGTCAAAAATATTAAAGGTACGACTGAGGTTGATCTCAAAAACACTGTCGGGATCAATGGCACTGTTTATTACCAGTTTTGTTTCTTTTGCCGTCAAATCATCATTGAGAATCTTTACGCATCCCTGCATAACAATAAAAGCAGGGAGCAGGAGAAAAATAAATCTGATTTTCATTTTGTTATAAATCTTTGTTTAAGGATTATTTTATTTCTAATAGATAACCAACGTTTTTTTCTTTCGCTTGTTTTACAACGGATAACTTTTTTTAAAATAATTTATTTTCCTTTTGTTTTTCTACTCAGCGCATCATAAAAAAGCTGATGTATGTTTGTCCTGATATCCTCATCCATCAGCACGGGATTATACATGTCGGGATGTACGCGGTTGGAAAGAAACACGTAAACAAGTCCGTTTTCAGGGTCGGCCCAACAATAGGTGCCGGTAAATCCCGAATGGCCGAAACTACTGTCCGACACGCTTTTGCAATTGGTACGGTGCTCTT
>JALVZH010000249.1 GCA_027022105.1 Bacteroidales bacterium
GTTTTATGCGGCTGCGGGGTCTTCGCTCACCGCTCAGCCTCCTCGCCGCAAGCCTCACAAGCCCTGCCGGCTGCGGGTTAACGCTCCCATCCCTGCCGCAGCTTGACCTGACGGGTTGAACGCCGTTTAGTGGGTAGGCTCCCGTCAGGTCGAAAAATATGATAAATTGATAACATTCCTTCCCCGGTTTTGCCACGTTCCGAGCCGCCTGAGGCTGGGAAGAATCTCCCCTAATGCTTCTTTTCCAATTTGTAATACGGTACATATGTAATTTCGGAGATTCATCGGGCACGCTTGCCCTGTCCCCAACCTGTAAGTGTCCTCTGAATTACGGGGTGGAGTGTATGTTAGTTTGCCTCGCCCACTTGCTATTTGAGCATTGAATACGTTTCTGCCTCTGGCTGATTGGATATTTTCAATTAGTTCTTAAATCCTTAATTCTTCATTCTTCAATAAATCTGCTGCAATCGGCATTCATTAATCGGTGTTCATTATTCAATTCTTACCACCCTGCCGGGTCTCCTGCCCGCATTTCCACGTTCGACACCGGCAGGTTTACTCCCCGTCCCAATTCAGAGCCATCATCAGGCTGGCCTTGTGTGTTGGAATGGCGTGGGAATCTGTTGAATTAGTTATAGACACAAGCCTCTCTCTCCGCCTCAGGCGGATCAGAGTTAAACTAAAGAGATTTGTTGTTTCTTACGTACCCGTTATCTCGGATGATAATAATAATCCGTTGTATTGTTTCCCCACGCGTTAGGCGGGTGCGTTAGGTCGATATCGTCGGGTGCCCAGGTGCGCTGGTATATAAAGGTTTGCCAGCGGTAATTGGATAGTTCGCCCACGGCATCGGAATGAATCAACTGAAAATCGTTGGTTGACAGGTCTCTGGAATAAAAAACGAATTTTTTGTTTCGCTGATTGCCAAGCTGGTAATAGTGCCATATTTCATAAGGATAAGCTGCCGGTTCGTTGTAGCTTTTGGTCATCACATTGGGCGGGCCGTATTGCAGATAAACCCTGCCCCGGTCGGTGAGATACCCTTTTAATGATAAGGTACTGAAATCGTGATTGACCTGGTCAACAAGTTCTTTGTACTTCCACCATGCCTGCCCGGGGTGAAGATTGTCGCGTTTCAACCAGAAGCTATAAAAATACTGTTGCATTTTTTTTAAATCGGAACCTTCGATAATCGATTGTGCAAAAGCATTCTCCATTTCCGAAGAGATGGGGTAAAGGTACTTTATGTATTGACGTAAAGTGTCGATGTTGTCAATTTTTCCGGCAAAAGTCAGGGAGGCATCGGCAGCCAGCATTTGCGATATATCCACCTGTACCCCCGGATTGTTTCGCTGGAAAAATACCTGCTGCGAGGCAACCACCTTGTTGTCACGGTTTCTCGCTTCCACTACCAAATAATAATTTCCCGACGGCAGTTTTGAAATATCGAACTTGTTCAGCATAACCCGTACGGGGCGGGTGTCCGTTTTTTGATACAGAAAATATTCGTCTAACTTTTTATCGGTTTCAAAGGGCCTTAAATAGGTGTAAAGCAGCAGGTTGTCTTTGTCGGTTTCGCTTTCGGGCCTGTAAAATTCCACATAAAAAGGCAATGAATTTACATTTTGGGGGAAATAATTGAAGATGTAAGGAAACAGTTTGTAACCGTTTTTAACCAACAGCGAGGTGTCTTCCGATTTGGTGTATTTGCTCAGCAGCTCAATATTTGAAAAAGAGGGTTTGTCACCGGGAAAAGCGATACTGAAATGTTCGGTAATCAGATAAGGCTTTTTTGTACTGTTGGCGTCACCTACCTTCATCTCGAAAAAATATTCACCTTCGGAAAGTGTATAGCGCTGCACGTCGAGCAGGTTAAAATTAAATTTGTTGGTATCCGGTTCCGCCGGAAGATGCAAAGCATATTTGTTGAAATTGACAATGGAACTGTCATTTGCCTTTTTAAACAGAATTTCCACAAATACTTCGCCGGTATAGTCGCTGTTGCCGGTTTTAACAAAAGTAATGCTTTGGCTTTGAACCGTAAGGTATGTCTCGATAAAAGGCTTGCCCGCCGGATTGTTAAACAGGGTGTACGACAGGTATGCATTCAGGGTTTTTGCCTGCAAAGCGGAAATTCCTGTCAGAAAAACAAGTAATATGAGTATTCTTTTCATTTTTCCAATATTAAAACATATTTAGTCATCATTTACAACTACAAAAATAGCCGAACTTTATATAGAAATGACACAATTCTGATTTAATCTGATGCATGTTAAAAAAACCATACAAATTATCGCTCCGGTTTCAGGTAATCGAGAACCTCTTCAATTCTTTTACACGAACAAACCTCTTTGCTTTCGTCAAGTACAACAAATTCATTGATTTTACAAATAATCCCTCTCTTCAAGTC
>JALVZH010000250.1 GCA_027022105.1 Bacteroidales bacterium
CAATACTGTTGCCCAAATTAAAGTCCATGGCCAGCGGCACCGGGTTGTTTGAAGTGTCAATCAGATAGTTGTTAATGTAAAGCGCAGGGGTGTTTCTTACCGAGTATGGCCAGTATCCGGCCAGTGTAATGTGCCTGAAATCATAAGCACCGCCGCCGGTTAATGCCATGCAATATCCCCCGCAATTATCAATAAGCATATTGCTTCCGGCAACGGCAAAGAGCCTTGTAAACAACCCCATGCCATCCATGTTTTCTATTTTCACATTGTCAAGAATAAGATTGTTTTGCGTGGCTTTCAGAAACGATTCGGCCTGAATACCGATGAAACCGTTGCGGATAACCGCATTATGAAACTCATGGTCAAAACCCGGGCGACCGTCCATCAGCCATATTCTGTCCCATTGTCCGGGCAGGTCGGCGTATTCCTGTTCCAACCGGTCGCCGCTGAACGACACAGGGTTTTCAAGTGTACCCATCACCTTCAGCGTACCGTCGGAGTATGCCCACAATCCTGAATTTTGATGAAAATAGATGCGCGTGCCTGCGTCAATGATTAACTGGCCGTAGGAATCGATTACCGCATAACCATAGACAACATACGGTAACTCAGGCGTCCAGTGAACCGTTTCCAGACTGTCGGCAACAATCTTGTAATCGGGAAATCCGGGCGTGTGTGTATCGGCAACAATGTAGCGTGCATTTTGCCCCCAGGCTATCAGTTTAACCTTTTGTTCGTTACCATTGGTAACAAAATGTATGTTGTCTTCCACCACAAACGGGTTGGTCGAGTTGTCGGGGTCAATGGTAACCCGGGCAAAAAGAAACAGGCTGTCGCCGCCGGCAAGTTCAATGTCTTTCAGGTTGTACAGCGGTTCACCGTCGAGATTAAGCCTGAACGGTGAGCTTTGACCCTGTTCGATAAACACCTGCGAAATTTTTATTTTGGAGGACGAAGGATTGTAAACCATCAGCGTATGTGTAGCCGAACCTATGGTGGTAAAAACCGTATCGAAAATGATGGAGTCGTTGGAAAATTCCAGTTTAATTCCCGGGTCATTGCTGATGATATCTTTCCGGCATGAAGAAAATACAAGTGCCGCAACTATCACCAACAACAGAGCTCTCTTTAAAATATATTGAGAATCGAACATCTTTAAAATTTAATTTACGCCGCAAAGATACGGACCAAAGTGTAGTACGCAGGGAAATGTGTTTTATTATCCCGTTAAATAATTATTTTCTTCATCGAATTACACGAATTTTATAAATTATTATACCCAATTAAAAAATCCGTTATTTTTGACGAAAATGAAGCGAAATGAGAATATTGAAAATAATTTCTTTACTGTTTATCCTTGCATCGCTTACTACCTTTGAGCCGGTACATGCCCAATATACCAATACCACAGGCCTTAAAGAGGGGCAGGTAATGCAAAAAAAGAAAAAAAGCGGCTTGGCCGACAGGAGCCGATGGTTTGTGGGAGGAATGCTCGGAGGCGGCTTTTCGACGTACAGCTCATATGCCGAGGTTGCTCCGTTAATAGGTTATAAGGTTACCCCGAATTTTCATGTGGGCTCAAGGATAACTTACATTTTTCAAAGTTATAAGGATTACTATACAGGACAACGAATCAATCTGCATATTTACGGGGGGAGCCTTTTGGCACGATACGGCCTTTTTAAATTCCTGTTTGTTCAGTCGGAATACGAGATATTGAGCGTTCCCGTTTATCCTTACGAAGGAACACGCACGGCAGTAAACAGCCTTTTTGTCGGTGGCGGCCTGATGCAGTCGTCAGGAAACGGATTTGCTACCGTGGGGATATTTTACAATGTGCTTGATAATCCCAATTCGCCATATTCCAATCCCCTTATCCGCATTGGCTTCGGATTCGGATTGTAAGTCTTAAAACAAGAAGACAAATAGTCAAACATCAAAAATACAACATCAAAAATATCACATCAAAAATACTACATCAAACATAATACATCCAAAATATCACATCACAACCCTTACTTCCGGTTCCAGTTCTATTCCGAATTTTTCCAAAACGCTCTGTTTTATTTCTCCGGCCAATTGAAGGATGTCGTTTCCCGTGGCACTACCGTGGTTTACCAAAACCAGCGCCTGTTTATGATAGACCCCTGCATCCTTCATTCTTTTGCCTTTCCAGCCGCATTGCTCAATGAGCCAGCCGGCAGCAATTTTTATCTTTCCATTGTCGAGCGGGTAGGCCGGAACGTTTGGATAAATGCTTTTTATCCGGGCATAATGTTCGCTGGCGATTTCGGGATTTTTAAAAAAACTTCCGCTGTTGCCTGTCTCGGCAGGGTCGGGAAGTTTGTTTCTTCTCAGTTCTTTTATGTGTTCCGAAATCTCTTCCGGTTTAATCTCCTTTTTTCCAGCAAAATGTTCTTTAAGAGGGCCGTAATGCAATACAGGTTTTCCGTTTTTCATTAATTTGTATGTAACCGAGAGAATAAACCAGCCCGGATTTTCTTTAAAATAGCTGTGTCTGTATCCGAAAGTACATTCGGCATGCGTAAATTTCCGTTGTTCTCCGGTTTTGAGGTTTACGGCTGTCAGGTGGTCAAAGCAATTCTGTTGTTCCACACCGTAGGCGCCTATATTTTGTACCGGGGCGGCACCGACGGTTCCGGGAATCAGGCTGAGGTTTTCAAGCCCGTACCAGCCTTTTTCAACGGTAAAATCTACAAAACCGGGCCAATTTTCTCCGCTTCCGGCTTCTATAAAAACAGCTTCCTCATTTTCACCTGTTAAGCGAATCCCCTTTATCAGATTATGCAAAACCACACCCTCAAAATCGTTGACAAACAATATGTTGCTGCCGCCACCCAAAATCAGAACCTCTTTATCTTTCAGAAACTCCGAACGTATAATATCCTGTAAAATACTGCTGTAAGTTACGCTGAAAAAGTATTTTGCCCGGGCTTCAATTCCGAAAGTATTGTGTTTTTTTAATGAAAAATCTCTTTCAAACTTTATCATGCTTCAAAGATACAAGAAATGGGGTTTTGATTTGTTTTAATTTTAATGACATTTCAATAAGAACCTGTTTACAGTCTGATTAATCAGTTATATTATAAAATATTGAAAACCAGAAAATGAATTCTATAATTCCCCTCCTTGGAGGGGAAGGGGTGGGTTTATTAAGAAGATATTCACTTTTCTGGTTTTCAATGTTTTTATTTAATGACATTTCAATAAGTTAAAACAAATTCTTACGGAAAGATATGGCATACCACAGGGCAATATTTAACCGGAAAATATGTTTATTAAAAAAGCTTTTTGTTATTTCGCAAAAAAAGAAAAGGATTGCCGGGTAAAAAAGTTATTGTATCGGTTATTAATGATTTGGTTACCGACCAAAGAGTAAAAAAGGTGTGCGATACACTTTATGAGATGGGTTTCAATATTACCCTTGTGGGGCGAAAACTTCCGGGCAGTCTTCCTATGGACGAGCGACCTTACCGTGTGCACCGCATGAAAATTTTGTTTGTCAAAGGCCCTCTTTTTTATGCCGAATACCAGTGGCGGCTTTTTGTGTTTCTGCTTTTTCACAAAGCCGGTTTGCTTGTTTCCAATGATTTGGACACCCTGCTCCCCAATTTCTTAATATCCCGTATAAAAAAGATTCCTCTTGTGTACGACAGCCACGAATATTTTACGGAGGTTCCCGAACTTGTGGCCAATCCCGTGAAACAAAAAATCTGGCGAAAGCTGGAAGAGTGGATATTTCCCCGTTTGAAGGATGTTATTACCGTAAACGATTCCATTGCTACACTGTTTGAAAAGAAATACGGGAAACGGCCGGTGGTAGTACGCAATGTTCCGCCTGTTTTTAAAGGGAAAAAAGAGGTTTCTCGTCATGAATTAGGATTGCCGGAAGACAAGAAAATTCTGATATTGCAAGGTTCGGGGATAAACATTCAGCGGGGAGCGGAGGAAATGGTGGAAGCCATGAGGTATATTGACAATGCGGTGCTGCTTATCGTGGGCGGCGGCGATGTGATAGATGTTTTAAAAGAAAAGGTGCGCACCTTAGGCATTGAAGAGAAGGTGATATTTAAAGGGAAGCAGCCTTTTGAACGGTTGATGCAATATACCGCCGTTTCCGACATAGGCCTGAGCCTTGATAAAGATACCAACATCAACTACCGGTACAGCCTGCCCAACAAACTTTTTGATTATTTACAAGCCGGAATTCCCGTTTTGGTATCAAATTTGGTAGAAATACGCAAAATTGTGGAACAATACGAAACGGGTGATTTCATCCCTTCGCATAATCCGCAGGAAATTGCTGAAAAAGTTAAGGAAATGCTTGCAAATCAGGAACAAATGGAAAAGTGGAGAAAAAATGCTACTTTTGCGGCGCGACAACTTAACTGGGAGCATGAATCGGAAATTTTGAAAAGCGTTTATAAAAAGTATGTCTGAAAAGCATCTGCATATTATCTCTTTCGATGTTCCTTACCCTGCCAACTACGGAGGTGTTATTGATGTTTACTTTAAGGCGAAGGCTTTGAGTGAAAAAGGTGTTAAGATACATCTCCACTGTTTTGAATACGGCCGGAAGCGCAATGCAGAGCTCGACAAACAGTTTTACAGGGTTTACTATTATAAACGCGATGTTTCCAAAAAACATCTTTTTAAAAATATTCCATACATTGTCAGTACACGGCATTCGGAGGAGTTGGTACGCAACCTGTTGAAAGACAATTACCCGATTTTGATGGAGGGTTTGCACACAAGCGCTTTGCTCAAAGACAACCGGCTGAAAGGACGTTTCAGGATTGTGCGCACCCATAACATTGAGCATGAATACTATCAGAACCTGGCACGTGTTGAAAATGACGTTTTTAAAAAATATTATTTTTACAATGAAGCGGGCAAATTGAGACGTTACGAAAAGGTTCTGGAAAATGCCAATCTGTTGCTTACCATTTCGAAAAATGACGAGCACTATTTTTCAAAGCGCTTTTCGCATGTGGATTTTATCCCTGCATTTCACCCGCACAAAGAGATACGTTCGCTAACCGGAAAAGGTGATTATGTATTGTACCATGGTAATTTGTCTGTTGCCGAAAACAATAATGCCGTAAAAATTCTTTTGCAGCAGGTATTTCCGGGGCTCGGCATTCCCTTGAAAATAGCAGGCCTGAACCCTTCGCGCCAACTTCGTAATCTTGTGTCGCAATATCACGGTGTAGAGCTTATTGCCAATCCCGATGACAATGCCATGGACGAACTAATCAGAAATGCACACGTTAACATAGCCATTACCGAGCAGGCTACGGGACTAAAACTAAAACTTCTGAATACCTTGTATAACGGCAGGTTCTGTATTGTAAACGATAAGATGCTCAGCGGGAGCAAGCTGGACGAATTGTGTGTTGTGGCCAATAATGCTGCCGATGTGCGGCGTGAACTGCTCCGCCTTTTCCGGTTGGAGTTTACAGGCTCGCACATTGAAGAAAGGAGAGAGAAACTGGGCTTGCTTTACAACAACGGAAACAATGTTGACAGATTAATTGACCTTATTAGTGTGGCTGAATAAAGTCCCCTCTTCGCATTTTACAACCCTTCCCGGAAACTTATGAATAAGATTGTAATTGTGCGTAGCCATCAATACAGCGGTACCTTCCTGGCTTATTTTAAACAAAATGCGCATAATACCGTTGGAGGTTTCGGGGTCGAGGTTTCCGGTGGGTTCATCTGCCAGCAGCAATTGCGGCTTGTTAAGCAGAGCCCTGGCAATGGCAATGCGTTGTTGTTCGCCTCCCGAAAGCCTGTGGGGCAAAAAATTTAGTTTTGAAATCAGTTCCACTTCGCCCAGTACTTCGGCAATTCTCTCTTTTATGGCCTTTTTGTCTTTCCAGCCCGTAGCCCTGAGGACAAATTCAAGATTTTCTTCAACGGTTCTGTCTTCAAGCAGTTGGTAATTCTGAAACACAATCCCCAGCTTTCGCCTTAAAAACGGAACCTCTTTTCTTTTAATTCGACCCAGGTCGTATCCACTGACAATGGCAATTCCTTTTTCAACAGGCAGGTCGGCATAAATTATTTGCAGCAAACTGGATTTTCCGCTTCCCGTTTTTCCGATAAGGTAAATAAACTCACCCGGATATATCGACAGGTTTACGCCGGTCAATACCAGCTTGTTTTTTTGCATTACATCAATGTTTTCTATCAATACAACGGGTTCGGCCATTTTTATTTTTGTTTTTTGCAGGAGTCAAAAGTACAAGATTTTAAATAATTTTGATACCATACTATACAATATATTCAATATATTGCAAAGTTAACCATAAAAAATGGTTGCCCAACCTCTGTTTTACCGAAGAAAATAAAAAATCACCGGTGCTTATACAATCCGTCCCCGTTTTGCCGTTATTCAACAGTCGGATTGTGGAAAAAAATAAATTGCCGGCAAACAGGGTGATTTGTTTGTTTTACCTTTATGGCAAAAAAACCGAGGAAAATAACATATATGAGAAGAATAATAATTGTAACATTATTTCTTGTGCTGGCGGGTATTGCCGGCAGGGAAGCGGTGGCTCAGGAAACCGTTTGGTACACCGGAAAGGCTGCTATGTTCAGAGAGGCCAACGAACTTTTCCGGAAAAAAGAGTACGGAGCAGCGGCCAAACTTTTTAAAACTTATGTTGAAAAATACGGAAAAGAAAAAGAGAGTAATGTGGAACAGGCACGTTATTACATTGCCATGAGTTCCGTTCATTTGAAGAGTCCTTTTGCTTTGCAGCAACTTACCGGCTTTGCGGCGGATTATCCCGAAAGCAGTTTTCTTCCGTCTGTTAATCTGGCCATGGGGAATCTTTTTTTTCAGCAACATAAATATTCATTAGCTTTGGAATCTTTTTCCAAGGTATCGCCTTCGGAGCTTACAAAACCGGAGCGGGCCGAACTGTTTTACAAAAAGGGGTTTTCGTATATGAAGAAAAACAAACCGGATGAAGCCCTTGAAAACTTTTCGAAAAGCATGAATTATAAAGGAGAGTATGCCGATGCATCGTCGTTTTATTACGCACACATTCAGTATCAGAAGAAAAACTACGACGAGGCCCTGAAATATTTTAAACCTCTTGAAAAAAACAGAAGGTTTAAAGCACTCATTCCACCTTACTATATGGATATTTATTATGAAAAGGGCGATTTTGACAAGGTAATTGATGAAGGAATCCGTTTTTACAAAAATGCAGGCAGGAAAAGCAAACCGGAGCTGGCCAGAATCATTGCCAATGCTTATTACGAAAAAGGAGACTATGCCAATGCGCTGGAATACTTCAAATTGTACGAGCAGTCGGCCCGCCACGGCATTAGTGCCGACGAGCAGTATCGCATTGCTTACTGCAAGTTCAAAAACGGCCTTTACAGGGAAGCTGTTCCCAACTTTCAGAAAGCCATTACGGGAGATACAAAAATGGCCCAGACAGCCTGGTATTATCTCGGGTTTTGCTATCGCAATTCGGGCGAAGACAGGTTTGCACAAAAGGCTTTCCTGAAATCCTATAAGCTGAAAAACGACCCGGAAATAACGGTTGACGCCCTGTTTGCTTATGCAAAGCTTACCATTGAGGTAAAGGGCGACCCCTATAACGATGCCGTATCTACGGTTCAGGATTTTATACTCGAAAACAGCGACCAAAAAGCTGTGGATGAAGCTTACAACCTGCTGGTGCAGTTGTATCTTGTTTCAAGAAATTACAAAGCGGCATTGCAGTCCATTGAACACACCAAAAATCCCAACCGCCTGTTGCGTTCCACTTATCAGAAACTGGCATATGCCGAGGGTGTGGAGCTGTACCGGCGCAACGATTTTAAAGGTGCCATTGAGTATTTTTCGGCTTCGATGAAATATCCGGCGGATGATGAGCTGGTGGCACGTGCGCTGTTTTGGAAAGGAGACGCTTTTTACCGTTTGCGTCAATTTCCGCAGGCTGCCG
>JALVZH010000251.1 GCA_027022105.1 Bacteroidales bacterium
TATCCGTTTGCTCCAATGCTTCTAACCCCGGATTTTCTATAAACGGTATTTCATACATACATTGTTCAATGACATCCGGCATTTGCAGAAAACCGACACCTCCCTGAAGAAATGCTTTTACGGCTATCTCGTTGGAAGCGTTAAGAATAGCAGGCATGTTTCCGCCTTTTTCCATCGCTTTAAAAGCCAGTGCAAGATTACGAAAAATTTCCTTATCCGCCTTTTCAAAACGGAGTGTTTCCAAAGCAGTAAAATCGGGTATTTTACGTTCTGATTTCCAGCGTTCGGGAAAAGAAAAGGCGTACTGAATGGCAATGCGCATATCGGGCTCACTCATCTGTGTTTTTATTGCTCCGTCGGCAAAATATACCATGGAATGGACAATGGCCCCGGGGTGTATCAGCACCTCTATCTGATTGGGATTCAGGTTAAACAGATTCTTTGCTTCCAGCATTTCCAACCCTTTGTTCATGAGGCTGGCCGAATCAATGGTGGTTTTGTTGCCCATGTTCCACTTGGGATGTTTCAATGCTTCGGCAATGGTTACGGTGGACAGTTCCTCCGTTGTTTTTCCAAGAAAAGGCCCTCCCGATGCTGTAAGAACAACCTTTTCAACAGGATTGTTTCCTTCACCCGTAAGACACTGGAAAATAGCCGAGTGCTCCGAATCGACGGGCAGGATGGGCACCCGGTTTTCTATTGCGGTTTTCACAATAATCTCACCCGCCACAGCCAGCGATTCTTTGTTGGCCAGCGCCAATGGTTTTTTGTTTTGGAGTGCTTTCATGGCGGGCTTTATACCTGCATACCCCACCACAGCCACAAGTGCCATATCAATGGTATCCATTTCCAGAACCTGCAACAGAGCCTCTTCTCCGGCATAAACCTTTATGTCGGTTTGCTCCAGCGCTTTGGAAACGCTGGTATAATGTGTGTCGTTGCCGATAACCACTACATTGGGACGGTAAGCCAGTGCCTGTTTTATGAGCAACTTATAGTTGTCGTAGGCCGTTAACACTTCCGCCTCCAGATATTCGGGATGTTCGGCTATGACTTCCAGCGCCTGTTTACCGATGGAACCGGTGGAACCGATAATGGCTATTCTCTTTTTTTGCATCCGATTGTTAATTGAAGAAAATATAATCTTTGGGGTTTACGGGTTTGCGATTCAACCATAGTTCAAAATGGAGATGAGGGCCTGTGGTCAGTTCACCCGACTGCCCGGCTATGGCTACCGGTTCTCCCGCTTTTACCAAATCGCCCTCCTGTTTCAGCAGGGTGGCGTTGTGCTTGTAAACGGAAATCAGGTTGTGGTCGTGGGCAATAACCAACACATAACCGGTTTCCAGGGTCCAGTCGGCAATGATTACCGTTCCGTCCAATACCGATTTTACAGCTTCGTTATGCGAGGCTGCAATGTCGATACCATAGTGATGTTCTTTGGAATTGAACTCCAGGGTAATAATGCCGTCCAACGGTTTGAAAAAGTTCAGGTTTTGAATGGCTTTGGCTTCTTCCCTTTTAAATGGTTCTCCGTAATCGGCATACAGGTTGTATTTCGTCTGGTTTTCGAACTCCAGCCTGAAAAGACTGTCGTCAGCCGAAACCCTGTATTTTATTGTGTCGTATGAGAGCGAATCGGATAATGTACTATCCTGTTTGTCAATAATCTCTTCGTTGTTTACAATGCGCTTGATATTTTCGATGTAAATATTCTTTTTTTGAATGTCTTTCATCAGCGAATCGGCAAGAATATTCAGATGATATAACTCTTTTCTCTGATCGACATCGGGATATCCGGGAACATAGGTTTTGAGCGGGGTGTAGGCAATAAGGAGAAAGGTAATGGAAACCAAAACAATTGTAAGACTCATAAGAGCAATAATAACATTAAGCCGGGTAAGGCGAAAGGTAAACCGCTCCTCAAAAGTACGGTCGTTAAACAGTACCAACCGGTATTTGTTTCTCAGTTTTTTATACCATTTCTCCTTTTTTTTCGCGGCAGCCATAGGGAATACTATTTGCCGGCAAATATAGTCGTTTTTAAGGTCGTGGAATGGAAGAAATTTTAATGCGGGCTCCGGCTGATAATATTATTTTGCCTTTGTATTGCTATCCTGCCAATTCTTTCCGGTATATAAGTCTTTTGCGGAAATTTATGATGCTGATACGGACAACGTCATAAAAACAGGTCTGTTGTACCGTTCGTCAATTGTTTGAACAATAAATCTGAAATCGGCATTCGTTCAGCCTGCGGCGGACACGTAATTGATATTCGATATTCTTTCCTGTGTTTCGCCTTTCCCCGAATTCGACCTTATATGTTTGCAAAATAAAAAAAGAAGGACGATTTTCAGGATTAAAAAACAATTAAGTTTGCTTGATTAAAGACAAGGAAA
>JALVZH010000252.1 GCA_027022105.1 Bacteroidales bacterium
TTAATTAAAAATGAAATATTGTTTTATGCGGCTGCGGGGTCTTCGCTCACCGCTCAGCCTCCTCGCCGCAAGCCTCACAAGCCCTGCCGGCTGCGGGCTACCGCTCCCATCCCTGCCGCACTTTCAGTTCTAAATTCTAACATCTGATATCTTACATCCATCATATTACGAAGCTGTTTAAAGTTAACATGATAAAAATAAATATAAAATATTGAAAACAAGAAAAAAGCATGCGGAAAACCACAACACCAACCCCTCATAATTCAGACCCGCCTAAGGCGGGGATGAATCTCCCCTCGTGCTTCTTCTCCAATTTAAAATACGGTATATATATCATTTCGGAGATTCATCGGGAGCGCCAACTCTTATGCCTTCCTGTCGGCACCCTCTGAATTACAGGGTATAGTGTATATTGGTTAGTCCGCCCCTCACTTGCTAATTTTCAATTCGTTCTTAATTCTATTAATTCCCTATTCTTCAACAAATCTGAAATCGTTCAGCCAGAGGCAGACACATAATCGTTATTCGATATTCGGTGTTCGACATTCCTTCCCATCTGTCTCTTTCCCCCATGTTTGACCTTTCGGGTCTCAACCCGTTTGGCCAGCCGCGACCCAAAAGGTCAGGGCTCCCCCCACAGGGTTTACCGCGACACAAAATGTCATGTCCCCATACACATAACCTGTCGTGAGTTGAAAGGTTTGGCCGGTACAATTGCCGGCGGGTTACTTCCCAAACATCTCTTTCATCTTCTTTTCCAGTTCGCGACGGTATTTATTGATGTCGGTCTTTTTTACCTTTTTCATCTCTTCCCGAATCTGGTCATATTGTTTGCGGGCACGCTTACCCAAATTCTTCAACACCTTGTCTTCAACCTCTTTTTCGGCATTCTGCAGGGCAATTACCAGCTTTTCCATGTCCTCGCCGCGCAGCAGTTTCTTTATGGAAGTGTCGGTCATCTCTTTGATGTCGTTCAATGTAAACTTTTTGGTCTTGGAAACGGCTTTCTCTGCCGAGACAGCGGCTTTTTTAACGGTCTTCTTTACCAGTTTTCCGGTTTTTTCCATCAATTCTTCCGCAGTGTCTTTAATGCTTTCGATATCCTCTTTTCCGTAAGTTGTTTTCTTGTTCACCCTGATAATAAAATCGGAAAGGACGTTCATGTAGTTGATAAAGGCTTCGTATGGTGTGCCGTAAGGATTGAAATATTTATGAACATCGCCGTCCGAGAAAAATTTGGTACACATGTAATAAAAGTGGTCGGATGTCTGAAGGTAGAGCCAGTCTTTTTGTATCTGTTCGTCATCGCAATATTTCACCTTTTGTTCCAGGCTGTAAAGTTTGTCAAAAGCTTCATCCTGAAGTTCGTTTCCCAGCCAGGCGGTGAGGTCTCTCTCTTCGTCGGCCCACGAAATAGGGTATGGGACGTGAATGGCGGATACCGGTTGCAATTGTTCGCCCACCTCTTTGGGTGTTGAAAATCCGTAATCGGTTTCGGCAAATACTCTTCCCGGAAGTGCACGCATAAAATCGAAAATGCCTGTTTCGGCCCACTGGTGCTCGCCAAAGGTTTCGTAATCCATAAACAGATTCACCAGCGGTTCGTTTTTATCAATCTCATTGAGCCAATCCACATATTTCTCGGTGGTCAACGGCCATGCGTTCCAACTTTGTTGCGAAAAACGGAAAGCAATGTCGTCGCTCAGCTGGAAATTCTTCAACAAGAGCTTTAATTTGGGATTTATAGCATTGGCGTACATGTAGTTGGGGCTTCTCCAACCCAAAACATGTTTGGCACCTTCGGTAAGCATTACTTTGTATCCCATTTCGGCAACCATGGCGCCAATCTCATCGGAATAGATAAGCTCGGTGTTTCTGAAAGTGGTCGGTTTTTGTCCGAAAAGCCGCTCAATCTTTTCCGATTGCATTTTTACCTGTTTGGTAAACTCCTCTTTGCTTTTCAGTGCCGACAGCGAGTGCGAATAGGTCTCTGCCAAAAACTCAACATTGCCCGTTTCCGCAAGTCTTTTAAAACTTTCCAGAACATCGGGTGCATAGGCCTCGAACTGATCCAGCGCTGTTCCCGAAATGGAAAAACTTACCTTAAAGGCGCTTCCGTATTCATGTATCAGGTCCAGAAGCAGTGCATTCATGGGCAGGTAATTCTTTTCCGCCACCTTGCGCATGATTGTCCTGTTGTTGAATTCGTCAAAATAATCGTGTTTTTCACCGATGTCGAAAAACCGGTAAGTCCTGAGCCGGTAGGGCTGGTGAACCTGAAAATAGAAACAAATAGATCTCATATTGTTAAATTTATTGTTTGTTGCTTAATTTAAGAACCTGTTCAAAATAAACTCTTTACAATTTATACCGTATAAACCGGAAAATCAAATTCGCGTAATCTGCGTAATCCGATGATTTTTTTTGTCATCGAATTACACGAATTTAACGGATTATGGTTTTTCTTCACGCTTTCGGTGAAAAGAAAAACGATTTTGCAATTCATTCCCGGTACAGAAATAATCATTGAATTTAATTGATTAATTGTTCATATATTTCTTTTACTTTTCTTGCGGCATCTTCCCACTTCAGATTTTCCACCTCCTGTTTGCCGTATTTTTTAAACATTTTCGACAGTCCTTCATAATTACACAGACCGTAAATGGCATCGGCCATGGCATCGATGTCCCAAAAATCAACTTTTACGGCATGGTGCAGCACTTCGGCCACTCCCGACTGTTTTGAAATAATAACGGGAACGCTTGATCGCATGGCTTCGAGCGGTACAATACCGAAAGGTTCAGAAACCGAGGGCATCACAAAAACATCGCTCATGGCGAATACCCTGTTCACATCTTTTCCTTTCAGAAATCCTGCAAAATGGAATCTGTCGGTAATTTTCAGGGCTGCCGCCCGTTTTATTATTTTTATCAGCATATCACCCGATCCGGCCATTACAAAACGGACATTGGGGTCTTTTTGCAACACTTTTTGGGCTGCTTCCACAAAATAATCGGGCCCTTTCTGAAAGGTAATGCGACCCAAAAATGTTACCAGTTTTTCGTTGAAAGCCTTTTTGTATCCGTTGTTTTCCGTGCTTGCCGGATGATCCACCGCATTGTGAACCGTAACCACTTTTCCGGGATCGATTCCGTACTTTTCGATTACTATGTTTCGTGTAAGATTGCTTACGGTAATTACCATGTCGGCAGCCTCCATTCCCTGACGCTCAATATCATATACCTGTTGGTTCACATTGCCTCCCGTCCTGTCGAATTCGGTGGCGTGCATGTGTACAATCAGTTTTTTTCCGGAAGCGTTTTTGGCCGCAATTCCTGCCGGATAGGTAAGCCAGTCGTGGGCATGAATCACGTCGAAATCCTCTTTCAGGGCAATGGTGGAAGCAATCAAAGCATACCTGGCCACCTCTTCCATCAGGTTGATGCCGTATTGACCGCTGAACTCATAGTGTTTTGAGAAAACGCGGCTGGTAAACGATTCGCCTTTTTTTCTGTTCTCTTCGTATTGTCTGGAATAGGTTTCCGGCTCAACATAAGGAATTATGTTGGAACCTACCTCCATATATTTAACCCGTTCCCAATACTCTTTGTGTTCATCTTCGGTCAACTCGAAAGGGATATCGCTGGCATTTCTGATGTTTACCACTTCGGTATCCTCATCGCCATAGGCTTTGGGTACCACAAATATCACCTCCACATTTTGTTTGGCAAGACCTTTGGTTAAGCCGTAACAGGCTGTGCCAAGGCCTCCGGTGATATGCGGTGGAAATTCCCATCCGAACATTAATACTTTCATAATTAGCAGTTAATCTTATAGTTATATTGTTATAAATTTTCCATCATCCATTTCATTCGCAGCAGTTCGGCAACGCTCCATGCCTGGGAAATTGCTCCCCGTGCTTCGTGTGGCGGATCACCGTCGTATATTTCCGAAACGGTACCGATTCCTGCCTCCGTCATTACAGGTTCAAAGCCATGGTACCACTCTTTCACCCGCTCTTTTCCGTTTTTGCCGTAAACGGTAATGGCAAGTTCCGAAAGCGGCCCCAAAAGCCAAGGCCATGCCGTACCCTGATGATATGCCAAATCGCGCTCGGCCTGATTGCCGGCATAAATGCCTTTGTATGCAGGGTTTTTGGGCGAAAGGCTTCTCAATCCCCGCGGTGTAAACAGTTCCGAATAGGCCTTTTCGTAAATATTGTGTTTCATTTCCAACGTCAGCGGTGAATAGGGCAGGGAAGCCGCAATAACCATATTGGGACGTACATCAAAATTTTTATACTCGTAAGTGGTGTAATCGGCAAGATACCCCTGCTCATCATCCCAAAACATAGCGATGAATGCTGCGGCGGTTTTTTCGGCTACGGGATTCCATTTGTTTACAAAGGCCGTGTCGCCTGCCTCTTCGGCCAGTTCCAGGGCAAATTTCAGGGCATTGTACCACAATGCGTTTATTTCGACGGCGAAACCCGTTCTTCCCGTAACCGGTTTTCCGTTTACCACGGCATCCATCCATGTTACGGGAGTTCCCTGAACACCGCTCCATATCAATCCGTTGTCGTGCAAAGCGATTTTGTGGTGCGTTCCCTTTTTGTAATGGTTCAGGATGTTGGCCATGGTTTTGCCGTAACTTTTCCAAACCTTATGGCCTTCTCCCGTCATCCTTTTGTATTGTTGCAATGCCCTGAAAAACCAGAGGGATGTATCGGCTGCATTATAGGCAGCTTCTTTACCGTGCCCGAGGTTTGGAAAAAGCCCGTCTTTCAATTCCGATACCATGGTTTTCATCACCTCGTGGAAGCTCTTTTTGTCGTTGCGGGTGAGGGTTAAACCGGCCAATGCAATAAAGGTGTCACGACCCCAGCGACCGAACCAGGGATAACCTGCTACCACCTCGGTGCGGTTGTCGTTGCGAATGATAAACTCTTCGGCGGCATTTTCAAGGCAGTGCTCAAAGCTGTCGCGGGGCGTTCTTTTATTAACTTCGGCGGTAAACTGCCGTTTGAAAGTCGCGGGATTTTTTTCCGACAATCCGGCGGAAATCACAATGGATTCGCCCTCTTTTAAGCACAACTCAAAATATCCCGGTGTGTAGAGGTCTTCAAGGTAATCGTAACCCCGCTCTTTTTCCCTGCGGTATTCCACATTGTAATACCAGTCGGGCACATGTATATACTCCGGCTTTTTGGAAAACTGCATGAAAACTTTTGAATAGCCGCGGTACATTTGCCACATGGCACCGTTTTTAACGGGTTTGTAGCGGTTGTCAACCCAGGTATTCGATTTGGAAAGCGAATGCACACTGCGGTATGCCAAAAAAGGCCTGATTTGCAGGGTTATCGGTTTATCTGATTTTTGTACCAGATATTTAAACAGAATTCTGTCCTCGTTTTGTGCAAAAATCATCTCTTTTACAATCTCTACTGTGCCCAAACGGTACAACAGTCTGGGATTGGGGTCGGCTGTGTAATCTTTTATGTATTTGTGTCCTTTCGGTTCCATAACCCCTCCCTGATACATGCGCGAGCCGAGATGAAATTCGTAATTGTTTACAATAATATTTTCGTCAATATCCGATAACAGAACATGGTTTTGGTCGTCAATGAGCGGCTGGGGAACCACCAAAAGTCCGTGGTATTTCCTCGTGTTACAGTTGATAATGGTAGAGCTTGCATAACTTCCCGCACGGTTGGTACGTAATTTTTCCCTGCTTAACGAATAGTTCAGGTTTATTAACTTGTTTTTATCAATTTGAATGTAACTCATATTCCGGCAGATTTGCTTTGTTTTTTTGTGTATAAAAATCGCTGCAAAGATACATTTAAATAACACGGTAATATTAACAAATTATTAATTAAATATAAACTATATGAATGAATTATACCTGTTTTAAATCAACCAATGTCAAATCTAAATTTCAATCGTTTGAGGAAAAATATCAGCAACCTGAAGCAACCAATAATTAATCGCAATTATGAGACACCTCTTTTTGGTAAAATATTGTCAGTTAAATATGTAGCTTCGGTAACTTTAGAGAAATTCATAATATAAAAACGCAAGACATGAAAACAATTACTCTTTTTACAGGCTTGTTCGTGCTGTCCGTTTTGTCGTACGGACAAAATCTGTTTACAGGAAACAGGACATGGAACGTTGTGAAATGCATCAACATGGGAGGGTGCACTACCCGGTCGTTTAAAACAGGTGCCGACACTCTGATTGGTCAACAGAATCACAAAACGCTTTATGTAACCGACGACACCACGTTTGCAATTTGGAATCTCTATGTCGCTGTCAGAGAAGAAAATGAAAAAGTTTATTTGTATAATTTTTATCTTCAGAAGGAAGAGCTGTTGTATGATTTCGGTTTGAATACCGGTGACACTTTTAGTACCACCGTAAATATTCCCGAATACGGTAATTGCCCCGTTAACATGCCCCTTATTTCCATTGATACGGTAATGTTTGAAAATGGCACCCGGGAACGAAGGTTTACATTTGAAAACGAGCAGTGGATTTCGGGTGTAGGCAGCCTGAACGGTTTGGTTTATACCGGAATAAACCAATGTGTTGTTGATATAAGCCATGAGCTGAGTTGTCTTCACGACGGCGGGGATATCGTTTACCAATCACCTGATTTCGACGAATGTATCGCAAATTCCACAGGTTACGGCGAAACGGAAGAAGCAACTTTTTCGGTTTATCCCAATCCGTTTTATAATGAAACAAAATTTACATTTGATTCCGGAATAAAAGGGGATATTACCCTCGAAATCATTAATGAAACGGGCCAAATTGTTGCGGGGCCTGTACCGGTACAATCCAACGAAATATCATTGGGAAAGAATTTGATACCGGGAATTTATTTCTACCGTTTGGTTCAAAACGGCAAAGTGTTGTCAACAGGGAAGTTGATAAAAGCAAAGATAGCGGTTATTTTTTGATAAAACCTTCTTTCACTTGCCCTAATTTCCCGAATACGTTCAAGTAATTCATTGAAATAGTCTTTACCGAAATGGTTTCCTTGTTTTAATCGTTCATCATCTAAAACAAATCCTTTTGTTATAAGCTCTTTTAAAACCTTTGTTGCCCAAATCCTGAACTTTGTTGCTTTGCTTGAATTTACGCGATATCCAACAGCAATAATTGCATCAAGATTGTAGAAAGTTGTTTTGTAATTTTTACCATCATCGGCAGTATGTTCCAAAATGGAACTAACTGAATTTTCCTCTAATTCTCCACTTCCAAAGATATTTTTCAAATGTTTTGTTATTGCCGGTCTTTGCACACCAAATAACTCAGCTATCTTCTTTTGAGTCATCCAGAAAGTTTCATCATGATAGAGAACCTCAATTTTTATGTTTCCATCTTCTCCCTGGTAAAATATGATTTCAGATTCTTTTGTCATTCAGCTTTTTCTTTCAAAGATAAAATTTTTCTTTTCTAATGCATGGTTAATCATTCTCCAAAACACGGTTACAAATCTAATAAAAATAAGGTAATGCTTATGGTTGCAATGGTCTCGTTCTTTGTATTCCGTTCCGGTATTTTATATTGCAACTGTTTTCTCAGACAATAAACGGGTTATATTATTTTCCCCTTACCCTTCTTATCGTTACGAATTTCCTATTTTTGCCTTTCAAATTTTAAAACCGGAAAAATGAAACAAATAATAGAATGTGTTCCTAATTTCAGTGAAGGCCGCGACATGGCCGTTATAAAACAAATTACCGATGAGATAGAAAAGAGCGAAGGGGTAAAGCTGTTGGATGTGGATCCCGGTGCCGCCACCAACCGGACGGTGGTAACTTTTGTAGGCGAGCCCGAAGCTGTGGTTGATGCTGCCGTAAAGGCCGTTAAAAAAGCTGCCGAGGTCATTGATATGCGCCACCACAAAGGTGAGCATCCCCGTTT
>JALVZH010000253.1 GCA_027022105.1 Bacteroidales bacterium
AACCAATACCCGCCGTTATGCAAAACGTCAACTTACCTGGTTTAAACGCGACAAGGAAATGCACTGGTTCCATCCCGGTGAAACGGATAAAATTCTTGAGTTTATTACCTTTTTGTGCCGGATTTGATAATTACAGACTAATATTAAGATACAGCGTAGGTGTAAAAGGAATGGCTTGGGCATAGATGTTTATTCCTGCAGTCTGGTTGATGGGAATACGTTCAAAATTGGCGAACTTTATGTTCTCGTGATTTAAAATATTCAAAATGGAAATCCCCGCTTCCGCTTTTACTTTTTTATTGAGAAAACGATACGACACGGCCCCGTCGAGCCGGCTGTAAGGATAGTCGGGTTGCAGCCTTTGCTGCTGGTAATAGGTAATGGGGAATCCTGTTCCGTAAACATAATTGGCTGAAACATAAAAAGGATTCAGGTTGATAAGCACGGCCAGTTTTATTTCCTGTCGCTGGTCTTGCGGTGCCCGCCGGTATTTGTTATCGGGGAAATAATCGAAATGCTCTTCGGTTTTCGACAGCGAGTAGGCAATCCATGCCGAATTTCCTTTATACTCTTTTTTGAGCATCAAATCCATTCCGTAACTTCTTGATTTACCATGATAAATTCCCGGTGCTATTATGTTGCGGTATCTGACAAACCGTGACAAACCGTAGGTAAGTTTGTAATAGGATTCCATACTGAATGTCCAGTTGTTTTTAAAAAAGGAAACCCCGAGTACATTATGTATTCCGGTTAAAACGGGAATATCTCTGTTATCGCATATGGCCCACAAATAACGGAAGTTTCCCTGATTGTCCAGAACCGAGGTTTTGGTAATAAACTGATTATATATCCCTGTGGCAAAGGTGATTCGCCAATCATCGTTTACAGTGTATATGGCCGATAACCTCGGTTCGGCGTAATATTTCTTCAGGTTAACGGCATAGTTCAGTCTTCCGCCCGCACGAAAGGAGAGGTGTTTGCCCGGCTTTATTTTATCCTGAAAATAGAGATACAACCGTGTTCCTGTCATGTCCACTATCGAATTGACGATATTAAAAGTGTCCTGCACCAAATGACTTTGGTTGCCGATGAGCCCGCCGCCCCATTCCAGTGTGTGTACGGTGTTGAGGGGAGATGTGAGGTCCGTACGAAGGTGTAATTCGGTCATCCTGTTATTCACCGATTCCCAATTTAGCGTATCGAATGTATGATCCCACAGTTTTTCTATCTGGTAATGATCGTAATACTGTTCTTTTAGGGAGGATGACGATAAGGAGAAATTCTCTGTCCATCCGTTTTTCCATTTCTTACCGTAAAACAGGGAGCCGCCGAATTGCCGGTTCGATTCGGAAGTCTCTTTTTGTATCTGCCGGAATTTTATCTGTTGGTCAATGTTGTATTTAAATCGGTCTTCGCCGCTGTACAGACTTACATAATACAGGTCACCCGACTTTGTTATTCCCGAATATTTAAGATTTATATCCCTGAAAACATAATCGGGTACCACGTGGATGTCGATGCTGTTTTGATTTCCCGACGGGTCGGTTGTGGTTTTTGTAAAATCGGTAGGATTATACAAGTTGAAATAGGTATGACGAAAAGCAATCACAAAAGATGACCTTTTTCCCACCGGAATTTCGGCCAATGTGTTTACTGTCATGTTGTTTACGTTAAAGGTAAAGGAAAAATTTCGTGTGTTTCCGTTTTTTCCGGTAATATTTACTATTCCTCCCACTCGTTCGCCGTAGCGGGCATCGTATCCTCCTTTTAATATCTCAATGTCTTTTGCCATTAACGGATTAAAGGCGCTGATGTTGTCGTTAAAATTTTTCAGTCCGTAAACCGTAAAACCATCGAACATCACTTTTGTCTGGCCCGAATAGCTTCCCCAGATAATCAATTCGTTGGTCTGTTCTCCCGAAGCAAGAATGCCGGGTTGTAGTCGCAGCAGGTTAAAAACCGAATTGTCGCCGTATCCGGGCAGATGTTCGGCAATTTTGCTGTTCAGTTTTATTAACCCCGGTTGTGCCCCTGTTTGGGAGCGGTACTCTATCAGGCTTCCTTTTATTTCCACCTGTTTTAGTTGAACCGTACCCGGCGTTAAATAGATAACGGTTTCTTTACAGGCTGCAATGGTAGTGTCGAGTATGTAATAACCGAGGTGCGAAGCCCGGATGTGATAAACGGTGTCGGTACGTATCTTTCCCGAAAAAAAACCCGACACATCCGAAGCCAGCGCTGTTTCATTAATGATAATGTGCGAATAGGGTAACGGTTCGTTGCTGTTTCTTTCCAAGATATAACCCGTTATCAGACAGGTGTTTGTTTTATTCTCTTTTTCCGCCGAAGGGAAAATCACAAAGACATGTTCATTTATTTCCATGCC
>JALVZH010000254.1 GCA_027022105.1 Bacteroidales bacterium
GCGCGCCCGATGAATCCCCAAAATGATATCCGTACCGTATGTTGAATTGGAAAAGAAGCACGGGCGGAGATTCTTCGGCATTCTATCCCACATGGCCGGCCTGATGATGCCTCTGAATTATGAGGGGGTGGTAGTGTGAGGGCTCACCCGCCTTAAGCGGGCAGAATATTTGTAGCACCGTACGCAGCTCTGCGGAGTGCGGTGCGGAAATAAATTGAATTCAGGTATTGTGTTAATTTTATTGCAGAATTTTCTCAACCTGACGGAGGCCATCCCGCAAACCGGCGTTCAATCCGTCAGGTTTGCGTGCGCACCCAATGAATCCCCGAAATGATATCCGTACTGTATGTTAAATTGGAGAAGAAGCACAAGGAGAGATTTATCGGCATTTTTTCCTGCGAGGCCGGCCGAAAGGTGTCTCTGAACATGATAAAACAGGAAAAAGAATGATGTCTAAAACTTCCAGCCGAATTGTATCACAGGCCTGTATAAAATCCTGTTGTCCCACCAGTCAATAGTTGAAAATATTGATTTGTCCGTATAATAATTATAAGAAATTCCAAATCCGACATCAAAAAACGCTCTATGGTTTTTGTTCAGATTTATTCGTTTCCCAAAGACTCCTCCCAGACCGTAAAAGTACAAACTGTGAGCGATATTTTTTGAATCCGGTCGCTTCTCTGCCCTGTATAAATATGACAGGTAAACACTTAACCAAAAGTCATTAAGTATTTTATTTCTTGTGAGAAAGAATGTTGAGTTAAAAAAATCACTATGATTAAAATCAATGATTTTGTTTTCAATTCTTAAGAAACGAAAGAATCCAGATTTTCATTTTAATTTATTTCGTTTTTTAGTTTAATACTTTTATCTATTGCTTGGTACTAACTTACAAGTTAATGTATATATAAATGGTATGATGATTATAATTTTACTAAGCGAAAAGTTTCAACACCTGCAGAAGTTCTTACTTTAAGAAAATAAATACCTTTTTTGTTTTTACTAATATCTATAACAAAGAATGTTGAATTTTCCGTTAATAATTCTTTATTTAATATAACCTGACCATTAACAGTTATGAGTTTAATATTTTTAATAAAAATTTCTCCATGAGTAACAATGTTAAATACGGAATTTGACGGATTAGGATAAACAGATATTTTATGTGATGATGATTTGTTGCCATAACCAGAAAAACTATTATTTTTAAGTCCGTAATTATCATTAGAAACAAATCCTTTAACTCTGGTTTTACTCCCTTTACCACTGTAAAAATCAGCAACGGCAAAATACTGTTGGTTTGGTAAAATAGTGTCTATATTTATTTCAACTAAACTATCTGATATATATGTTTGAGTAGAATAGATAAGACTGTCACGTGAATTATCCAAATACAAAGCAAATTCTACCGATTTAGCATTCTCAGTTTTATAATTTATTGATTCTGCAAAGCTTGATGGTGATTCTTTAATGGTTACAGCTTTAGTTTCAGTAATTGTTGCTTTAAAATAAGAACCCTCTTCTGCATAAAAGCCCGGATATAAATAGACTTTTTTGCCGGCATTAAAAGTTATTTGAGCTCCATTGTGAACAATACACTTTTGATATTCTTTATTTGTATAATTAGAATGGTATTGTACAAAACTTTTATCTGGCACAGAGCCGTTAATTATATCTGATGAATAATAATCAAAATCGTCTGGACTATTAAATTCAGATAAATTCCATGTAAGAATATCACTACTATTAAATTTTGTTTGATACCCTTTATAATCAACGTCTAAATCATGAAATTCCATTTCCATCTTATGGGGTGCAGTTGATCTACCTCCAAAATAAAATGTTTTTGCAACATAAGAATCTCCTGAAACTGCCAGATAGGAATTATCCTCTCGTATTCCTAAACTTTTAACTTTATAATTTTGAATATCGTTTTCATTATTAATAATCATACCCATTACTTTTTCACCTAGATACATATCAACCGTAGAATTTGCACCGGAAAAATATCGTTCATCTATTTTATGAGAAACAAAATAACCCTCATCATTGTCATGAAAAAATAGTGAAAAACTTATTTTATCAGGATCATCTCTAAATATCCATCCAAGGTGCATTTTAAACTTATTAGCACTGCTATTTCTTATAAATGATATTCTGCCAATTTTATTCCATCCGTTTGTTGAATCTAATTCAGTGGCTGTATAGGCACAATTATCATACATATATGCACGAAAAGTAAACCTCCTGTTATAGTTATTGAATTTCCATTTTTTAGGTAATGTAGGTGGTGTACAATTATGGTTTCCTGTATTTATTGTTTTTTTTACACTATTCAACTGTGAACTATTTCCCAAATTATCTGAAAACTGTCCAAAACTTGCTGTTGTAATTAGCAATATTGTAATTGTAAAGAATATTTTTTTCATTTTTTGTTTGTATATTAGAATTAGATTAAAACAAGAATTTAATAATTAACGGTGTCCATAATAAGGCAAATGAATTTTTCTTATTACCATTATCATGTTGCATATGAATGAGAACAGGTTGGATACCCGTTCCTATTTTTACTTCTTTCCAACCGTAGAAAGTGTTAAAATTAAACCCGAAAGAATAATTTTTTCGTGGTATTTCCTGATCCGTTTCCATAGCCATAAAATTACCATGCATATAAGATAGTGTTAAACCTGCATCAAAGAAATTATTTTTATAATAATAATACCTGAAATAAGGATTAACCTTTAATAACTCTATAATAGAAAACATTTCAAATGCCGCCTGAAAAGGATTATCGGAATAAGCATCATCAAAAAGTAAAATTGTCTGCCGCCATCCTATACCTGCAGTGGCTTCCACACCAAGAGCCCACCTTTCTTTCTGTAGAAAGTTATGCCCGTAATTTACCGATAGAGCATCTACCCCTATCGCATTTTTATAGTGTTTAACAGGCTTCTTATAACCTTGAGCATAAATTGAAGAGAAAAATAGTAAAAATGCTATGCTTATTAGATATTGTTTCATTTTTTATTTCTTACTTAATTTTGATTTTAACTCTTCAATCTCCTTCTGTTGTTTTATTACATACAGAGTAAGTTCCTCGATTTTTTGTAAAAGTTTAATTTGAAATTCGCCTGTTTTTAATCCGTTTTTCTTCATATCGTCTGCTGAAGGAATATCAGGAAGGTGTTTGTTGGTTTTAACATAATTTTCCAATTCGGGAAGACTTTTTAATTGAAAACCTTTTTCAAAAACAAAATCGGCTCCGGCATCGGCGGTTACCAAAACCTCTCGAGCATTGATACCTCCTGCTACAGTAAGCAAATAACCGTCTTTTGCTTTATAAGTACCTATACATACTCTTCCGTCATCCTTAAGGAAAAGTATCCAATTTTTTACCGCATTATCATAACTATTCCCATAAGGTTTCCAGAAATTCAAACCGCCCTGACCTCCATTATAGTTGTATTCAATACCATATTCACCCCATCCTGCTGATGTGTTAGCAGTATCTCCAAACATCAATGTCGCATTTTTTCCATAAATAATCTGTTTTCCAAATAAAGAAAATTCCATTGGATTATTTGGGGTTGGAATATTAATACTAACATGTAGTGTATCGTAATATATCCCATTGCTATTAGATAACCAAGGTGTGTTTTGTGATTTTACTGAAAAAGAAATAAATACTGTAATTGTAACTAAATAAATAAATTTTTTCATAATAAATAATTTTTTGATTTAACATTTAACTTATTGTTTTGGTACCAATTATTATTCCATTCTTTGTATTTCTATCCATTTCAACAAGATAGAAAAAGTGTAATTAAAATTATTAAAAAAAATCTACGATTTCGCATAATAATAAATTACGATTTCGTATAATAATAAATACTGAAATTATGTTTTAATTAAGCATTATTATCTATTTTTGAAAAAAATAAATGAAATGGATAGTGATATAAAAGACATTAACAATAAAGTATTAAAAATAATTGCAGATGTACTTAATCTTGAGCCGGAAAAAATTAAAAAGAACAATATCTTGAGAAATGAATTTACAGAGTGGGATTCATTAAAGCATATAAGTATTGTGGCTGCTTTGGAAAATTACTTTGATATACAATTTGAACCCGAAGAAATAAGCGAAATTAATGATTCTGAAAAAATTGTAAAAATAATTTATGAAAAACTCGGATATTAAAATTCATCATATAGGGTATGCTGTAAACGATATTGATAAAAGTGCTGCCGAATTTGAAGTATTAGGTTTTAAAAGAGAAAATGAGGTGGTAG
Source organism: Bacteroidales bacterium (assembly GCA_027022105.1). Classification (GTDB taxonomy): domain Bacteria; phylum Bacteroidota; class Bacteroidia; order Bacteroidales; family F082; genus Sulfidibacterium. Next base: position 4,294 of record JALVZH010000254.1, read on the forward strand.
AAGATAAAGAAAGAAAAGTAAAAATTTTATTAATAAAAAAAGATAATGTATTAATAGAACTTGTGGCTCCTCTATCAAAAGATTCTCCTGTTTATACAATATTGAAAAAAAATGGAAACACATCTTATCACATATGTTTTTCAACGGGTGATATTTTTAAGTCAATTGAAAGATTGAGAAGGAATAAATATTTAGTCTTAGAAAAACCAAATCCTGCTTTAGCCTTTAACGGTCATCTTGTTTCTTTTTTATATCAACCACAGGTCGGGCTCATCGAATTAGTTGAAAAAAAAGATGATGAATTATGAAAAAACTACGAATTCTACTAACTTTCGACTACGAATTGCCTCTCGGGGGGATAGCAAAATCGTTTGAGCACAGTTTGTTTGACCCTGCGCGCAGGTTATTGGAAGTTTTAAAAAAGCCGAATGTTCCGGCGGTTTTTTTTGTTGACATTTTAAGTTATTTACGCCTTAAAGAGCTCGGCGTTACCGGTTACACGGTACCTTTCGAAAATCAAATCAGAGAGATAATTTTGCAGGGGCACGATGTTCAGTTGCATTTGCACCCGCACTGGTTGGAAAGTTTTTATGACAACGGGAAAATTATTCCTTCACCAAAATTCAAATTGGGTGATTTTGCCGAAGAAACGGGTGAACACAGTATCGAAAACATTGTTAAAACAGGGATTGAAGCCTTAACGGTACTTTGCAGACAGGCGGATACATCGTATAAATGCATTGCATACCGCGCAGGCGGATACAATTTTGTGCCCGAAGCAAGCCGTATTTTAAAAGCCCTTTACGATAACGGAATTGTGATAGACAGTTCCATAAGCCGGGGATATTTTTTCCGTTCCGACACTTCGGTTGTCGATTACAGAAAACTGCCCGAAAAACCAAACTGGTTTTTGTCGCCCGACGGCAATTTTAAAGAAGAAAACCCCGATGACAGTTTTATTTATGAAATCCCCATTGCTTCCAAGCCGAAAGGGATATTTGAAATGCCGACGGCTTTAAAATTAGGCAAATTTAAAGAAAGAGCCCCCGAATACCGCGGTATAATGGTACATTCAAACGAACACGTCTCTAAATCCGATAAAATAAGGCAGTTGTTTTCGGCACGTATGTTAACCGTTGACAACTACACCTTTTCGCCGGAATATTTAATAAAAATACTGGATTATAATGTAAAAAGATTCGAACGGTTTGATGAGGCGGCTTTAAGTTTGATAGGCCATCCCAAATCGCTCGACAGGTATAACTTCCATTTGCTTACCGAATTTTTGAAAAAGGCCAGACAAAAATACGGCAGTTCGTTAGAGATAACTACCGCAAAGGGTTTTGCGTTAAACAGACCAGGCTTGTCTGAAGTTTAATGAAATACGTAATAAAATAATGATGAGCATTGCAGATTTTATATATAAGTTTTTCCCCGAAAAATATTTTAAAGCCTTACGCAAGGTCTATTACCGGATAAATAAAATCGTGTTTCCCCCCATGAGTGAAGAGGATTTTAAAAAGTTTCTGCAAACAAAACTCGGTGTTAAACAGGATATGACAGTTTATATTCATAGCTCTGCCGATAAGTTAAATATCTCGTTTTCACCGTACAGGCTTTTGCAGATTTTAATTGAAACCGTTGGCGAAGAAGGAACGCTGCTTTTTCCGTGCTGGCACTACCGGGGCAGGGCGGAAGATTATTATAAAAACGACAGGGCTTTTTTCAGTGTAAAGAAATCGCCAACAACCATGGGCCTGCTGCCCGAACTGGCTCGCAGACATAAAAGTGCCGTAAGAAGTTTGCACCCTACGGCCTCTACCGCGGGTATCGGTGCAAAAGCCGCAGAGTTATTGTCGGAACACCATATGGATATTTACCCCAACGGCGAAAAAAGTCCGATGTATAAAATGATGAAATACAATAGTAAAATAATAGGTTTGGGCGAAAAAACGGTAAGCCTTTCGTTTGTTCATGTGGTTGAAGATATTATGAAAAACGGTTTTCCGGTTCAAACCCTGAGCGACAACACCATACAATGCAAGGTTATTGATAACGAAGGAAATGAAAAAACGGTAAATACACTTGTTCCGCACAAAAACATTTCTAACAGGGATATACCCGGTTTTTTTGCCAAAAATATTTCAAAAGAGGCCTGTCACTCGTTTAAATACAGGGGTTCCAACTTTTTTTCGGCTAACCCGCGGTTACTTTTTGACGAGCTGAAATCATATGCTGAAAAAGGAAAAACAATATATAAACATTAATTATTAAACAATGGCTTGCAACTATTTTGTTTTTCGTAATTATACGGTTGAACCGCTGTTTACAGCAGGAAAATGTTTGTTTAGCGGATATGAAGAGATTGATTTTCCGGAAAAATGCAACAATTTTATTTGGTTTTATCAGTTGCCGGTAAAATACAATATTCCGCTTTTGACATCTGAAACAGATTATTACCTCGAACGTTTAAAATTTTTATTAAAAAAGCTGCCTGCCGATTGCAATCTTTTTTGTGTAACAATAAACGATTTGTTTGCTTTCAGAACAGAGCAGGCAGATAACAGGTTGCAATCGGCTATTTTTAATTATAACAACGAACTTTACAATCTGTCAGCACGGGACAACCGGATAAAAGTGCTGGATATTAATGAGTTTGCAATCAGATATCCGGTTAACGAACTGTTTGATGCCCGGCACTATTACCTTTCTCAAATGATATTAAATCCCAAACTCGGCAAACCCTTTTCGGAATGGATATTCGGTAAAACAGAGGCCTTTACTGTTAAAGTTCGTAAAAAGTGTATCGTTGTTGACCTCGACAATACATTGTGGGGCGGGATTTTGGGTGAAGACGGCCCCGAAGGTTTGAAAATAGGTAACGGATATCCGGGTAATTGTTACCTTGATTTTCAGGAAATGTTACTCGAATTTTCAAAAAAAGGTGTTATCCTTGCCGTTGCGAGCAAAAACAATTTATCCGATGTGCAAAACCTTTTTGAAACAAGAGACGATTTAAAGATAAAACTTTCGGATTTTTCGGCTTACAGAATCAACTGGAACGATAAACCGCAGAATATTATTGAAATAGCAAAAGAGCTTAATATTGGAACCGACAGCATTGTTTTTATTGACGATAACCCCGCCGAACGTTCAATGGTAAAAAAAATGTTACCGCAAGTTGCTGTGCCCGACTTCCCGTCACAGCCTTATAAAATAACCCAATTTGCACGTCAGGTTTATAATGAATATTTTACCGTTTATAAACTTACCGACGAAGATAAAAGTAAAAAGGAACAATATTTATTAAATACCTTGCGCAAAAAGGAAGAAACGCTCTATTCCACCAAAGAAGATTTTCTGAAAGCCTTAAAATTACAAATCACCGTTTCGCAGGCAAATAAAATAACATTGCCGCGTGTTTCTCAAATGACACAAAAAACCAATCAATTTAACCTTACAACCAAAAGATACAGCCAAAGCGACATAAAACGATTAATGAATAATAACTACCGGATTTGGCATGCTTCGGTAAAAGATAAATTCGGCGATAACGGTATAACCGCCCTTGCAATTGCAGAGGTGAAAAATGAAAATGCTTTTATCGACAGCTTTTTGCTCAGTTGCCGTATTTTGGGAAAAGGTATTGAAAAAGTATTTCTCACCTGCATTTTAAATGAACTTTTTAATAATGGTGTTAAAAAGGTAAAAGCCCTTTATATTCCAACGGAAAAAAACGTTCAAACCGAAATGTTTTATGAAAATACGGGCTTCAGGGTAGTTTCGGTTGACAATAACGGACAAAAATTATATGAAAAAGAGTTGGTTTCGGTTATTGATTTTGACAAAAGCATTTACAATGTTGTTATGCTTACAGATTAATCCTATCCCTTCTGTTCGTATTGTTTACAGGTTTTGAACTTAAAAAATGAAATGGGTGCAAAAACCGGAAATCCTTATGCCGGTTAAGCTCTTCTCCTACCGTTTCATATGCCTGTCAATCTCACGCTGTATATCTTTCTTTTTCAGGTCTTCACGCTTATCGTAGTAATGTTTTCCCCGGGCCAGTGCAATTTCCAGTTTGGCCAGTCCCCGTTCGTTAATAAACAATACGGTGGGAACAATGGTTAATCCCTTCTCTTTTACCTTGGTGTTCAGTTTTTTTAGTTCACGTTTTGTAAGCAACAACTTCCTGTCACGTTTTGCGAGGTGGTTGTTGTAGGTACCGTATTCATATTCGGCAATGTGCATTGCCCGTACAAACAATTCGCCGTTTTCAAATACACAATAAGCATCCGAAAGATTCGCTTTTCCGTTCCTGATGGATTTGATTTCCGTTCCGGTAAGCACAATCCCTGCCACATATTTTTCCAAAAGGAAATACTCACGATTGGCACGCTTGTTTTTAATCCGAATGTTGTTTGCCATTATCCCAACTTAAAAAAGGTTTGCAAAGATACGGAAAAGCAATGCAATCTTCCGGTTTGCCACAAAATAGTTATCTCGATTTTTTTCGAATTAATTGAAATATTACTTACTTTAGCCCGCTTAACCGAAAAAAACAGAAAAATCATGAAAAAAACAGGTTGGATTATTCTTATAGCAGTTTTAGTTTTATTATTTATCATATTCTCTTGGTTTAAAGGAACATACAACACTATGGTAACCAAGTCGGAAAAGGTGAACGAAAAGTGGGCTCAGGTGGAAAATGTTTATCAACGCAGGGCCGATCTTATTCCCAATCTGGTAAATACAGTAAAAGGTTATGCCGCACACGAAAAGGAGACCCTGCAAAGTGTAATTGAAGCCAGGGCAAAGGCTACCTCGGTAAATATTGATGCTTCCAATCTGACTGCACAAAATTTACAGGCTTTTCAGGCGGCTCAGGCCGGATTGTCGCAGGCACTCTCAAAACTGATGGTTGTGGTTGAGAGATACCCCGAACTGAAAGCCAATCAAAACTTTTTGGAACTGCAATCGCAACTGGAAGGTACCGAGAACCGGATAGCCATTGAGCGAAAACGCTTTAATGAAGCCACAAGAGAGTACAACACCTATATAAAAATGTTTCCGAAAAATATAATTGCCGGTATGTTTGGTTTTACTAAAAAACCCTATTTCAAAGCTGAGAAGGGTGCTGAAAAAGCCCCCGAAGTTAAATTTTAACCAAAATATTATATTATGAGTCCTTCCGCCAGGTCATTTTTTACTAAAGAAGAAAGAGACCGAATTACAAAAGCCATTCTGAATGCCGAGCTTGATACCTCGGGAGAAATCAGAGTGCATATTGAAAGCAACTGCAACGAGGATGTTCTCGACCGTGCCGCTTTTTTGTTTAAGAAGCTGGGCATGGAAAAAACAGAGTTAAGAAACGGTGTGCTTTTTTATCTTGCCGTAAAAAGCAAAAAGTTCGCCATTATCGGCGATGCCGGTATAAATGCCGAAGTCCCTGAAAACTTTTGGGACGATATAAAAAGCAAAATGGAAGAGTTATTTAAACAGGGTAAATTTATTGACGGACTGGTTTACGGTATTGAACAGACCGGAAAGCATCTGAAAAAACATTTTCCGCATCATGTGGATGATATTAATGAGTTACCCGATGAAATTTCTTTTGGTAAATAATTAAGGGTAAATGAAGAGGATGGAAAAGAGGGCAATGGTCAGGCATTATTTATTTCTTATAATTTTATTTTTTTCAACTTCGCTTTTTGCCGGAAATATTCCCGACAAACCCAATCCGCCGCGGCTGGTGAATGATTTTGCCAATATCCTTGCACCGTCGCAGGAGCAGGCATTGGAAAGTAAGTTGCGCAAATTTAACGACACCACTTCAAATCAGATTGTTGTTGTTACGGTAAAATCGCTCAACGGATACGATCCGGCAACCTTTGCTACCGAGTTGGGACACAAGTGGGGAGTAGGGCAAAAAAAATTCGACAACGGCGTAGTAGTACTGGTAAAGCCCAAATATGCCAATGAAAGGGGAAGGGCATTTATTGCCGTGGGTTACGGACTGGAGCCCGTTATTACCGATGCTCTTTCAAAGCGTATCGTCGAAAACGAGATGATTCCGCATTTTAAACAAAACGACTATTACGGCGGTATTAATGCTGCAGTTAATGTTTTGATGAAACTTGCCTCGGGTGAGATAAATGAAAAAATGTATAATGAACAGCACGGAGGAAGTTTGTTTACCGCTCTCATGCCGTTTATTATTCTCTTTTTAATCATTCTTTTAATACGTATCAGCCGGGCACGCTCTTATTCCATAGGCCATGGCGGTTCCATGTGGACAGCTTTCTGGCTGGGCAGTATGATGGGCGGCGGCTCGCATCGCGGTAGCTGGAACGACTTCTCAGGAGGCGGAAACAGCTTTGGTGGAGGTGGCGGTTTCGGAGGCTTCGGCGGAGGGGGTTTCGGAGGCGGCGGTGCCGGAGGTAGTTGGTAATAAGTAAGATAGTAATTAGTAGTTAGTAATTAGAATATTAATATTAGCTTTTTAATTGTAATACTTTTTTGTAAACTTCAATATAACCGTCAATCATTGTGTCAATACTAAAACGGCTGTAAGACCAGCGGCGGCAATACTTTCTGTCAATATTTTTTATTTCAGGGATTATTTCAACTGCTTCTTCCACGTTGCTTACAAGAAATCCGGTTTTTTTATCATTTACCACCTCGGGCATGGAGCCTCTGTTAAATGCAATTACCGGCGTTCCGCACATCATGGCTTCGGCAACGCTTAACCCGAACGGCTCTTCAAAACTGATGGGATGCAGCAGCGCGTAAGCTTCCCCCAGCAATTTATCCCGTTTTTCAGGCCCCGAATTCCCCACATATATTATTTGCTCACCGTCAATGAGCGGTTTTATCTTTTCATTAAAGTAATTTTCATCCTGCACAAGTCCCGAAATGATTAATTTCATTTTTGCCTGCTTTGCTATCCGTATGGCTTCAAGGGTTCCTTTTTCAGGATGTATCCTGCCGAAAAACAGCAGATAACTGCCGTGTTTCTCTCTAAAAGTAAAATCTTTCAGGTTTATTCCGTTATAAACGGTTGCAACATATTTGAGCAGCGGACTCCGGTCGGAATTGCTGATGGAGACATAATAATTGTTGTCGTTATATTTTTGGTAAACAGGAATGATTTTGGGTGAAGAAAAACCGTGTATGGTTGTTACCATAGGTATTTTAATGAGTCTGGTATAGGTAAGCGGAAGAAAATCGTAGTTGTTGTGCAGAATATCAAAACGTCCGGACAATTCCATAAAACGGGCAATGTGGAGGCTTTCGCAAACTTTTGCATCCAACTCCGGGTGTTCTCCGTATGGTTTTTTGCATACAGCCTCCAGTTTTCCTTTTGTCAATGAATCTGCTGTGGCAAAAAGGGTAACATCAAAACCGCGCTCAACCAATCCCTCTGCAATATTGGACGCCACCTGTTCCCATGGTCCGTATTTGCGCGGGGGTGTTCGCCAACAGGCCGGAGACAGAACGGCTATTTTCAGCTTTTCCATTTTCACCTTATTGCTAATAAATTTGTTTTAAGTCTTTAATTTTGTACAACTTGTGCGCAAAAACAAAAGCTACTTCTTAATATTCACTTTTTCTTTTTCAAATGCCGTCAGTACGGTAAGGTGAGCCAGCAGGTATGCCAGCGAACTTTCGGCTCCCTGGTTCCGGTTTAAGCCGTCGTGACCAAGACCGTCGTTACAACCTTTGGTCTCATAATCGAAAAGCGGAACACGCAGATCGTTTTCTCCGAAAAACCACATAAACGATGTAAACATCTTATGCAGGTAACTCTCTTGTTTGGTTGCATCATAAGCTTTTTTATACATAATAACCATAGCCATTGCATCTATGGGTTGTTGCGAAGAACGTGATCGTTCACCTCCTTTTTTATACCAGTTTTTGTTCCCGATAATTGAAATATGGTCGTCAATAAAACATACATGATCCAGAAATTCCATGGTTTTTTTACCCGTTTCCAGTATTTTTTCGTCTTCGAGTCGTTCGTAGGCATAAAACAATGCAGCGGGCAAAATACCGTTATCGTAGGCCAGAATGGGTTCAAACCATTGCCAATCAGCATCTTTGTTTTTATTGTATTCATCAATCAGTTGATAAGACAGTTTTTGCAGTATAATCCGCATCCCTTCATCAAAGGGGAACTTTTCAAGATAATAAGTTATCCCGATAATGGTGTTGGCAATTCCTCTGATGCTCTGAAGTTTTTCGAAATGGGGAATGGTTTTACGAAAAATATTCAGTGCTATTTGGAAAAACGCATCATTGGGCGGATTAAGGATAATGAATCCCAATGCCCAAACAGTGCGGCCAAATGCATCTTCCGAACCTTTTTCATCAAGATAATGATGATCATAACTAAAGAAGTTTCTGAACCATCCGTCGTGCCTGAGCATGTAATTGACATAAGCGAAATAGGTGGACATCAAATCGAGTGCTTTAGATTCCTTTTTCCGGTGGTAAGCCTTTGCCATTACCAAAAGTGCACGGGCATTGTCATCAAGGCAATAGCCATGAGTGTAATCGGGAATATTAAAACGCGCATGTTGGACAATTCCCGTACTGTCGGTTAACCGTCGTATGTGAGTAAGATCGAAGCGGGGGAATAAGGTGGGATCGATAATTTTCTCTTTCTCCGGAATCTTGGTTTTTGCTTTCTCAATGGCATCTTGTGCCACGTCAATAAATTTTTTACCCAAAAGAGGCCACTTGGTTGTCAATCCGTGGAGGAAGGCTTTTTGGCGGTATTGTTCCATTTTTTCGGGATGATCCAGCAGGTCAAGAAGAATTTCCGACAATCCTTCGTGGTCACCAAAATCAAAAAGGATTCCTCTTCCGTCCGAGAGCAGTTCCTGAGCATGCCAGTAAGGTGTTGAAATAACACAGGCCCCGGCGCCAATGGCATACGATAATGTTCCGCTTGTTATCTGAGCTTCATTCACATAAGGCGTAACATACATGTCGGTTGCCGACAGGTACTCACACAGGTCGTTTTCATTCAGAAAGTTATCAATAAAAACAATGTTGTTGGAAACTTTCAGTTTTTTGGCAAGCCGCTTTAAATAGTTTCTGTATTCTTCTCCCGATTGACGTAATACCGTAGGATGTGTTTTTCCCACAATCAGATAAACCAGTTCCGGATGTTTTTTTACCACCGGAGGCAGAGCCTTGATTACAGTCTCAATTCCTTTGCCACTACTGATAAGACCAAAGGTCATCAAAACCTTTTTGTCCTCAAAATGATAAAGTTTTTTGAAATAATCGTGACGGCTGAAATCGAAATCGGGAATGCCGTGCTCTATCATGGCGATTTTTTCGGAAGGGATATCGTAAATGGTTTCCAGAAAATTAACGGCCATTTTACTCATTACCACAATCATATCTGCAGACCGTCCGATTTCTTTAATAATGGCTTTTTCGCTGAAGGTGGGCTCCTTTAAAACCGTGTGAAAAACAACAATGAGCGGAACTTTCAACCGATGCAGTAAAGGAAGGATATAGACACCCCTGTCGCCACCGAAAATACCGAACTCATGTTCCAAAACACAAACATCGGTATCGTTATAATTGATAAAATCTGCTGCTTTGAGGTAATCGCGCTGATGATTTTCCCGGATGGTAAATTTGACAATGTCGGGATAGTTGTACCCTTCATCCCTGTCGTTCATTGCAATTACATAAGAGGAATGATTACCCGGCATTTCAGCAAAATTTTTCTCTAATGCCTTGATTTGATTGCCGGTAAATGTGGCAATTCCGCATTCCCTCGGTTTATAAGTACTAATAAATGCAAATTTCATAATATCCTCCTTTTTTCCGTTGATCCCCGTTATTCCGCAATAGATTATTTATCGATTGCAATTTAAGCAAAAAACAGGAACGTGCTCCTTTTTCATCAAACATTATGAAAAAGAAAATTAAAAATCTTTAAAAAATAAATGTTACTAAAACAATAGGATAAAGCTCTTTGAAAACTGAAAAATTGTCAGAAATGGATTTCTGCTACAACGATGAGGTGCCAAGGCAAACACCCAGCCCTTTTGCTTTTTCCAAAAGGGGATGGTCCGTTGGAACCAACCTGAGTTTGCCTCCAACTTCCGAAAGTGGCAGGTCGCTGATTTCCTCGCCCTTTTTTATAACCATTTTACCATAATCTTCCCGTGCTATGAGGTCAACAGCCTGGGCTCCGAAACTGGTTGCCAGAAGCCTGTCCATGGGCGACGGACTGCCTCCCCGCTGAATGTAACCCAGAATGGTTTTGCGGGTTTCAATGCCGACACCGTCTTCAATTTTTTCGGCAATGTAGGTTGCTGCAGAAACCTTTTTCGGCTTTTCAATACCTTCGGCAACTACAACAATTGAATAGGGTTTGCCCGATTTAGCCCTTTTCTTTAAATAATGCGTGATTACCTTTATGTCATATTTCAGCTCCGGGATAAGTATAACGTCTCCTCCGCCTGCCATTCCTGCATAAAGCGCAAGCCATCCGGCATGATGCCCCATTATTTCTATCACCATAATTCTTTTGTGTGAGTTGGCGGTTGTATGTAACCGGTCGATGGCATCGGTAGCGATTAAAAGTGCCGAATCGAAACCAAAAGTCTGATCTGTTCCCCAAACATCGTTGTCTATGGTTTTGGGAATTCCGATAACATTCAGCCCCTCTTCGTGCAGCAATGCAGCGGTTTTCATCGTACCGTTGCCTCCTATGCACACAATACAGTCGAAACCCATCTCATCATAATGCTCTTTGATGAGTTTGGGTTTGTCAATGGAGAGGTGTCCGGTTTTTTTAAACGGTTTTTCGCGCGATGTTCCCAAAATGGTTCCGCCCTGGGTTAAAATTCCCGAAAGCTTTGGGTCGTCCAAAGGCACAAACTCTTTGTTTATCAAACCCAAAAAACCCGAAGAAATACCCACGACCTCCATGTCGTATTTGGCAATGGCAGTTTTACCTACTCCGCGAATGGCTGCATTGAGGCCGGGACAATCGCCACCGGCAGTCAGAATCCCTATCTTTTTTCTTTTGCTCATAAACCGGTTTGTTAAATGTTATGGCAAAGTTATAATTTTATGCCTAACAGCACATCAAATCCTGTATAATTTCGTTTTGCTCAACCTGTAACCGGTAATGAATAATCCTCAACTTTTTCGTAAAAGGAAAGCCTCCGGTTTTTAAAAATGGTATTTGTTCTGATTTTTTTATCTTTGATTTTTAAACAGTTCCTTGCTATTCAAAAAATGATTACTCAAAACGAATAATAACTATATTTGTAACAGGACAATCACCACAACAACATCACAATGAAAAAACTACATTCTTTGTTCATAATTTTACTGCTCACACTTAATACTTACGGGCAATATTTTAAAGAACATCATATTATTACAATAGACGGCAATAAAAAAAGCGGTATTTTGATAAAAACAAAATAATCATACTCAATAAATTATCAAATGAAACAGGTTTCCATATTTTTATTATTATTTTGTTCCATAGTTATTTTTGGACAAAACAGCGGGTCGCTTAACCTGAATCTTGATTTTGAAAATATTGAAAACGGCATAGCCAAAGGCTGGAAAACATATGGTAAAGGTAACTATACAGCATCAATAGATTCAACGGTATATTTAAGCGGTAATCATTCGGCAATGGCAGAATACAAATCAGGAACACCCTACTTTAAGGCATGGGCGTATAGTATTCCTGCCATTTATCAAGGAAATAAAATAAAACTTACAGGTTATTTAAAAACAGAAAATGTTACCGATGGATATGCAGGATTATGGATGAGAATTGATCCTTTGGTTTCTTTTGATAATATGAGCAACAGGGGGGTGACAGGTACTACCGGATGGAAAAAATATGAAATAGAGTTGGATTTATTTCCATCAAAGGCAAAACGAATTGTTTTCGGAGGATTACTGACGGGAAAAGGTAAAATGTGGATTGATAATCTTGAAATAACGATTGATGATAAAAGGTTGGAGGATGTCCCGCTAAAAAAGTTGCTTAATGTGGAAAAAGATACAGCGTTTGTTAACGGTTCAAAAATAGATACAATAGCACTTGATACAGGTAAAATTGCAGACCTGAAAGCACTTGGTTTGATTTGGGGATTTTTAAAATACTACCATCCCAATATAGCAAAAGGTGATTATAACTGGGATTTTGAACTGTTTAAGATATTGCCACGAATAATAAACTGTAATAACAATATTGAAAGAGATAAAATCATTATAGATTGGATAAAGAGTCTTGGACAATATAATATTGATAAAACGGAATCAGATAACAAAAAAGCAGATTCCGTTAAAATGATGCCTGACTTGGACTGGATTACAAATTCAGGTTTTTCAGATAGTTTGGTATCCGTTCTTACAAGAATAAAAAATGCAGAACGCAACGGCACAAACTATTATGTGGATTTGGTGCCTGGAGTTAAAAACCCCGATTTTTCACATGAAGCAATATATTCCAATATGAAGTATCCTGATGCAGGTTTTCGATTACTGGCACTTTACAGATACTGGAACATCATACAATATTATTTTCCGTACAAATATTTAATAGGCGAAGATTGGAAGAATGTACTTGCGGAGTTCATCCCCAAATTTGTAAATGCAGCTAATGAAACCGATTACAAACTTGCTGTGTTGGAATTAATTGCCGGAATTCATGATACTCATGCAAACATCTGGGCTCGCGATAGTGTTATTTCACATTTTTGGGGCGTAAATTATGCCCCTTTGGAAATCAAATTTATCGAAAACCAACCGGTTGTTACCGGATGTATTGATGAGGTTTTGGGAGAAAAGACAGGTTTAATCCCCGGTGATATAATTACAAAAATAAATCACCAACCGGTATCCGAAATAATAAATAACAACCTGAAATACATTCCCGCATCCAATCACCCGACACAATTAAGGAATTTATCACGTAAACTTTTGAGAACAAACGATACATCAATTAGTATCGAATATTTAAGAGATGAAAAAATCAGGACGGCAACGATAAAAGCTTATTCAACGGAAAAGATTAACATAAATAATAAATATCAGGTTAAAGACACTTGCTTTAAAATGATTAATAATAACATTGCATACCTTTATCCCGGTTCTGTAAAAAATTCTTATTTGCCGGTTCTTTATAAAAAGATAAAGGACAAAAAAGGACTTATAATAGATTTCAGGTGTTATCCTTCCGAATTTATTGTATTTACGTTAGGAAAATATTTAATGCCGGATAAAACCGAATTTGTTAAATTCTCAAATGGAAGTATTGAAACACCGGGGCTTTTTACTTTTACCGGTACTTTAAAAGTTGGGGAGAAAAACGAGGATTATTACAAAGGTAAAGTTATTATACTTGTAAATGAAGAAACACAAAGCCAGGCCGAATATACAACAATGGCGCTGCAGAATGCCCCGAATGCAGTAATAATGGGCTCAACAACTGCCGGTGCCGACGGAAACATTTCATTCTTTTATCTTCCCGGTGGCATAAGAACTGCAATCAGCGGAATAGGAGTATATTATCCTGACGGAAGCGAGACACAAAGAATAGGAATAATACCTGATATTGTAGTAAAACCTACCATTAATGGTATAAAACACAACCGGGATGAAATATTGCAAAAAGCAATTGAATTGATTGAAGAATAAAAGCCTGATACAGAAAAAGATTTATAATGTTTTATATATAGGGTCTTTCTCCCCGCCACACAAAATTCATTCCTTGACGAATTTCAAATACTGTTTTCTATGAGGGTAAATAATTTCAACTACGTATAATCCCGGTTTTATTCCTTCAATGTTTATTTTGAGTTCGGGTTTTACTAACCTTTTCCTGATTACCAATTGTCCTTTGGAATTGTAAATATTAACATATCCATGCTGATTTTCCGTTCCGGTTTTTATAAACAGGGTTTTTGAAGCCGGATTCGGATATATGCCTGCATTGCTCATTTTTGTTTCATTTACTCCGGCAGGAAGCTGGTAATGGCACGAATCTTTGCCGTTCGGCGAGTTTATATAATATGTTACGGTATCGGTAAAACACAGTGTGTAAAACTGCCATTCAAATTCATAGGTAAACGGAATAAGTAAATCCTTAATACTTCCGATACCTTCTATCCAATAATCATAAAAAAACAATCCTTCTTGCTGAATTTTATACCTTTTACGGTAATTTTCACCCAGCAGAACAGAGTCTGTACCTAATACCGTTATCTTTGTAAAGCCTGTATCTATGGGCAGTACCATTCCCGAATCAAGATTGTTGAATGTATAAAGCAGATATTCGGACGTATCGCCAGGAAAAATTATCTCAGGTTTAGCCAGATTCTTATCACCAGGAAAAAAATAAATATTCTTTGCCGAGTCCTCACGAAGTCCTCCGATGTATTCGCAAACATATGAAGGATTATCTGTCTCCATGTAATAGATTTTATTGTATGAGATTCCATTGATGTTTGTGTCTCCCTTCATGATGTAACTCGAATTTACCAAAAAAATATCATTGGGCGACCACTGACTCCATAGCAGACAATTCCATACTGCCGAGTCGGTTGGAAACGGAACGTAAGACTGACCGGTCAAATTGTGACCAAACAAAAAAGCCAAAAGGATAAATGTTAACGGTTTTTTCATGATTACGTTTTTTTAGTGATGTAAATGATTTATCAAACCTGAAACAAATTCAATATTATTTTCTAGTAAACACTACCCCTCTCCCCTAATCCGCTTCTCTATTGCCGTAGTGCTGTATCCCGGCAAAAAATCAACGGTTATAATTTCGCCTCCTTTGGCGGTTACAATGTCGTATCCCACAATCTCTTCCGGTTTGTAATCGCTGCCCTTAACCAATACATCGGGCTGAACAAATTTAATTAGTTCGCAGGGGGTATCTTCGTCAAACAGCACAACGGCATCCACAAAGTGCAGCGAGGCTATTATGGTTGAGCGGGATGTTTCATCGGTAATGGGGCGGTTTTTTCCTTTAATACGTCTTACGGAATCATCGCTGTTTACCCCCACTATCAAAATGTTTCCCAAATCTTTCGCCTTGCTCAGATAATCAATATGTCCGAGGTGCAGAATATCGAAGCAGCCGTTGGTAAAAACGATTTTCTTTTCCTGAAATCTCCAAACGGCAAGTTGTCTTTTTAATGCTTCGGTAGTATAAATCTTATTGTTTATTATTTCCGGATTTTTCATTGACCGGTTTTTGTTTAATGGTTACAAGAATCATGTAGGAAATTCCGCCCACAACCACATTCAAAATGGTTTGTCCGGCATGAGTAAGAATGGCGAAAGAGCCTGCAGCAGCGGCATTAATGTGATACAACTCAAACAAAATGGCTTTTACAATAAAATGATAGGCTCCGATTCCGCCCGGAACAGGCGCCACAATACCAAGACTTCCGATGGTAAGAATGGTAACGCCGTCAATAAAGGTCAGGTGGCTGGTATCTTTAAGCATCAGCAGCGGGATATATACCATAACGGCATAAAACAGCCAGATGAAAAATGTATAAACAAGAAAAAGCCCCTTCTGTTTTAACCTTTTTATGGTTTTAATTCCGTCGAGTACCCCGGTTAAAAATTCATGCCATTTGGCATAAAAAGGCAGCTTTTTTATATTGTGTTTGAATCTGATTATTAACCAATAGGTTAGTGCAATAAGGATTATCGCAGCCGCGACAAGCAATACGATATTCCACCGGTTCCGGGAAAGGCTTTCGTAAAGTGGGCCTAAAATTCTGACAAGAAAATCGCTGAGAAATTCCAGTTGGAAAATGATTACCAGAAACATTAAAACCCCGAGGACAATCAAATCGAAAAACCGCTCTGATATCACCGTTCCGAACAGCACGTTAAAAGGTATGTTCTCTTTTTTTGAAAGCACTCCGCACCGCATAAATTCACCCATCCGCGGCACCCCGGTATTGGCCATATAGCCTGTCATTACCGAATAAAAGGTGGAAGAAAGTCTTGTTTTGTACCCCATGGAATTGATAAGCAGGTTCCAGCGTGCCGCTCTGGTAATGTGTGAGGCAATGGCAAAAACAAGCCCCAGAATCAACCACCTGTAATCGGCTGTTTCAATATCTTCCCAAACCTGATGTAAATCGATTTTACGGAAACTGAGCCAAAGAAGAAAGAACCCCAATAAAAGGAACCCGATATATTCAAGCAGGGATACGACCTTCTTTTTTGCCACTGTATGCTATTTTATGCGGTTGTTTTCGTCGGGAAACAAAATCAGGGGTTTGTGATTTTTTGCCTCTTCGGGGGTCATGCTTGCATACGACACAATAATTATCAAATCGTTAATCATTACCTTGCGTGCAGCAGCGCCGTTAAGGCCTATGCTTCCCGAGCCTCTTTTTCCTTTTATAACATAGGTGTCAAAGCGTTCGCCATTGTTGATGTCATAGATATGAACACGTTCGTTTTCAACGAGGTTGGCGGCATCCATCAAGTCTTCATCAATAGTAATGCTTCCGATGTAATCCAGTTCCGCTTCAGTAACTTTAGCACGATGGATTTTCGATTTTAAAACTTCTATTGTCATTTTATTTTGCTTTTAAAAGCCGCTGCAAAAATACTAATTTAAACGTATGTTGTCAATTAATCGTACATCGCCCATCCAAACGGCAATAAACGCTCTTACATTTTCCTGTTTTCCCCATGCGGTAACGGGTTGCAGGGTTTTTTCATCGGCAATTTCAAAATACTCCAGCTTAAAGTCAGGGTTGGCATCAAAAATATTAACCACCATTTGTTTCAACGGCGAGGGGCAAAGGTCGTCCTTACGTTTTTTTGCCAGTTGCAATGTCTGATAAATAAAAGCTGCTTTTTCCCTTTGTTCGGGCGTAAGCCTTTCGTTTCGCGAGCTCATGGCCAGGCCGTTTTCTTCGCGCACAATGGGGCAGGGCACAATTTCCAACGGAAGATGCTCCATTTCGACCAGCCTTCTGATAATGGCCAACTGTTGGAAATCTTTTTCCCCGAAATAGGCGCGGTCGGGAAGGGTAATATCGAAAAGCCGCTTTACAACCACCGCCACGCCATTGAAATGTCCCGGACGGAATGCTCCTTCCATCACCTGTTCAAGCTCGCCGAAATCATATTTTTCGGTTACGGGTTCGGGATACATACCCTCCACGGTAGGTGCAAAAAGAATGTCGCATTGTACCGACTCCAGCTTCTTTTTGTCTTCTTCTAAGTTTCTCGGATATTTTTCCAGGTCGTTTTTGTTGTTAAACTGAATGGGGTTCACAAAAATGCTTACAACAAGCACGTCGTTTTCCTCTTTGGCTTTCCGCATCAGGCTCAAATGGCCTTCGTGCAGGGCGCCCATGGTGGGAACAAACCCGATGGATTTACCCTCTTTTTTCAACCGGTTTATGCGCATCAGGGTCTCTTGGGGCGATTGAATGGTAACCATTTTAACGTACTTTTTTAAGTATTTTGTACAAATCCTTTTCCAACGACTTTCTCGGCGATTCCACTATCCTGCCCAACTCTTTATCACCCTGATAAATAATAAAAGTGGGTATTCTTTCTATGTTCAGGTCGGTAATATCCACCGTCATGGCCCGCATCGATCTGTCAACGGCAATCAGCTTAATATCATTTTCGTTGTAGTGTGCCCTGTCGAGGATTTTGTAAAAACGCGGAACCTGTATTTTGCTGTCGCCGCACCAACTGCCGAAAATTATGGTAATCTTTACCTTTTCTATCTTTTCGGCAATCTTCTTTACCAGTGCCGCATTGGGTTTGTATGCTTCGTACTGACTCTTGAAATATTCTCCGAACAGTCCGCTTTTCAGTCCGTTGCGGTTGCAAAAACCCACCAGTACGTCTTTGTGCAGTTTCGAATCGGTAATAACGGTATTGGGCTGCTGCCCGAAAGAGAGTTGCGTTGAAAACAGAAAGGCGATAAACAGCAACCCGGTTAATTTAATGTTCATAATTCAAAGTATTTATAATGTTACAAAACGAAATATGTAAACAATAATTGTTTTGCAAAATTAATGTTTCATAAATACCAAAACACTGTTTTGTGTAAAAGAGAGGTGCAATTACAGAAAAGTTTATTGTTTTAATCGAACTTTAGTAATGTTATCCCATTACTAATCAGCCTCGTATAAATCAATTAAGCAAAATTAAAATAGGACTAATATGAATTTAATCTCACCGCAGGCGAGATTAAATTAGTATAATCTGTGTAATTCGATGATATTTTTTCATCTGATTATGCGAATTAAACGAATTATGGTTTTTCTTCATGCCGTCAGCATGAAGAAAAGCTTTTCTACAATGATCTTTTTGTTCTGAAAAATCATTGATTTATATGCTATTTTTATTAGTGTGCGTCTTATTAGAAATAAAGTCGTTTAAAGTTAACATAATGAAAATGAATATAAAATACTTGGAACTTTAGCGTTTTCACCTATAATAGACATGTAATTTAACCTTTACCCAATTTTTCAGCTACTTTTTCAAGCATCAATGCGGTCATCTTTTTTATATCGTAGTGTGTGGTTAAGCCCCAGTCGCGTTGAGCAATGCTATCATCAATGCCGGCCGGCCAGGTATCGGCAATGGCTTGTCTGAAATCGGGTTTGTAGGTAACGGTAAAGCCGGGTTTCAGTTTTTTAATCTCCTCAGCCAGTTCTTCGGGGGTAAAAGAGATGCCCGCCATATTGTAAGCTGAGCGCAAACTCAGATTTTCCGGGCCGGTTTCCATAAGTTTTATGGTGTTGTCGATGGCATCTTCCATAAACATCATGGGCAGGGCGGTATCTTCTTTCAAAAAGCATTCGTACTTCCCTTTGCGCACCGCCTCATAAAATATTTCAACGGCATAATCGGTGGTACCTCCTCCGGGTTCGGTTTTGTAGCTGATGAGTCCGGGATAGCGGACACTCCTGAAATCGACACCATAACGGTTAAAATAATACTCGCCCCAGCGCTCGCCGGCCAGTTTCGAAATGCCATAAACCGTATTGGGCTCCATTACGGTGAGCTGTGGGGTGTTGTGCCGCGGGGTTGTGGGGCCGAAAACGGCAATGGAACTGGGCCAGAACAATTTTTTGGCATCCGATTGCCGGGCAGCTTCAAGGGTGTTCATCAAAGCTTTCATGTTGATGTCCCAAGCCTGCAACGGTATCTTTTCGGCATTACCCGAAAGCACTGCGGCTAAGTTATAAACCTGTGTTATTTTGTTTCTTACTATAAAATGAAGCAGGTTCTTAAAATCCAAAACATCAAGTATTTGAAACGGCCCGCTTTTTTTTACATCCTGAGGGGGATTTTTAATGTCGGTGGCAAAAACATTATCGTTGCCGTATATTTTTCTTAATGCCAAAACCAGTTCGGAACCAATCTGTCCGGCACTGCCTATAACCAATATTTTTTCCATACTGTAATTGTCTGTAATTTTAAAAGCAAAGATAGAAAATCGCTCTTTTGGTTACGGATAATAAAAAATTCGGATTGTTTTTAAATAAGAAAGACAGGGAGAAAGGGTTTCTGATAAAAGTATAAGATTTTATTTCTTCCGGTTTTTTTCCATCTCTTTAATGGCATTCATCTGCTGGCAGGGTCTGAAAAGTTTTTTCCCCTCTTTCTGATAGTTCAGGAATTTATGTTTGTAAACCGAATCCTGAAAATAGCGGACGTACATTCTGTTAAAAAAGAGTTTTTGTTTTCTGTAAGCATTATCGTAGTCGTGTTTCAGCTTGCGGTTGTTGCTGTCGAGACTCAATTGATGTTTCATCAGCTCATTTTCGCACTGCATATAGGTCAGCGCCCAGGCATCCGCCTGAATCTGTTCATCAGTAAAAACTTTGACGGGAACTTTTTGTCCGTTTATCTCTACCGTTTTTTGTGGTGTGCTGCACGATACCGCACCAAGCAGCAAAACAGCGCCCAATACTTTCAAATACTTGTACATCTTCTCTTTTTTTAC
>JALVZH010000255.1 GCA_027022105.1 Bacteroidales bacterium
CCGTGCTCTTTGGCAATGGCTTTCATTTTATCGGCAATAAAATCAAGCGCCACGTCCCAGCTAACTTCTTTAAATACTTGTTTACCGTTTTTCTCCACACGCAACAAGGGTTTTTTCAAACGATCCGGATCCGTGTAGGCTCCGATGCCCCCGGTACCTCTGGGACAAAAACGTCCCCGACTGTTGGGATCGTTTTCATTACCGACAATTTTCCAAGGCTTACCGTCTTTTTTGTAAACCCATCCGGCGCATTTCCAAAAGCAAATTTCACAATACGTCGGGGTGCGGCTTGTTCCTTTTTCCAACAGCGCCTGCTTGTTTTTATCAAAACTTGCGTAAAGTTTTGGCCCGACAAGCATGGCGCCGGTTCCGGCCCCGGCAATCTTGATGAATTCGCGCCGTCTCATTTTGCTCTTCATCAATATCAGTCCTCCACTAAAAATGAACCATCATAGTTAGATTATAATCACGGGTTGCTTTTCTCACCTGGTTTGTTTTGAACCGGACGTTCGTGCCCGAAAATAATTTCTTTTAATTTGTCACAATGAAATTCGAGACGATAAACTTTGCAGGAACGACAATCTTCAAGGGCACATTTGTCCCCTTTTTTACTCAAGCTCCAGCAAGGACCCTCCGCCGAATAATAGGCTGGACAATTCAAACAGTCGTTATCCAATCCGCCTTTAAATTCCCAGCAAGGAATAAATGAAAATATGCGTTTTATTCCCTGAAGATTTAGGCCGTTTTCTTTGATCATTTTACGAATGCAGTGCAGGCGGGTCAGGTCATGCATGCTGTAAAGGCGACGGCCTGAAGCTGTCTTGAAAGGCAGAATTAAGCCTTCCTGCTCATAGAGCCGAATGGTTTGAACGGCAACATTTAGTTTTTGCGCCACCATGCCAATGGACATGATGGGTTCGTAGTAATCGATTTGATTATCCATTATAGAATTAACCATAAATCTTTTTTTAAATGTCATGAATCTACATTATTTAATGTAGATTCAAATACAATGCCAATTTATGGAATATTGTTTTTATTAAAGTTACACAATGGAGCGAATTCAATTATTTTCAATTTCAGGAAAATCGACAAATAATTTTATTATTATTGGGAATTTAGGAAGGGCAAAAAAAAGAGCCCCTAAATGAGGGGCTCTTTCGGAAATGTATCGGGTCTCGTTAGATCAGACAACACCCTGATCCATCATAGCATTGGCAACTTTCAGGAAACCGCCGATGTTGGCACCGTTAACATAGTTGCCCGGCGTGCCGTAAGCTTCAGCTGTATCGACGCAGGTTTTGTGGATGCTCTGCATGATTTGACGCAAACGATTGTCAACTTCTTCTCTTGTCCATTGCAGACGAATGCTGTTTTGCGACATTTCCAAACCGGAAACAGCCACACCACCGGCATTGGCGGCTTTACCAGGTGCATACAGAATTTTGTTATCCAAGAAAATCTTAACGGCATCCAGAGTGCTGGGCATATTGGCACCTTCGGAAACCAGATAAACACCGTTCTTCAACAGATTTTCGGCATCTTTACCGTTGATTTCATTCTGCGTTGCACTCGGGAAAGCGCAATCGGCTTTGTGATCCCACAGAGGATTGTAACCCAAAGTCGGATCCGCCGGAGTGTAAACGGCGCTCTTGAATTCTTCGGCATATTCTTTAATGCGACCGCGACGCAAGTTTTTCAATTCCATAACAAAATCCAATTTTTCGCGGGTAATACCTTCTTCGTCATAAATGTAGCCGCTGGAATCGGACAATGTAACAACCTTAGCGCCCAAATCGAGTAATTTTTCAACAGTGTATTGGGCCACGTTACCGCTGCCGGAAACCAGGCAGGTTTTACCTTCAAAGGTTTCGCCACGGGTAGCCAGCATCTCTGCTGCAAAATAAACGGAACCGTAACCGGTTGCTTCCGGACGAATTAAAGAGCCGCCCCAGTTTAAGCCTTTACCGGTCAAAACACCTGTAAATTCATTGCGCAGGCGTTTGTATTGGCCGAACAAGTAACCGATTTCACGGCCGCCCACACCGATATCGCCGGCAGGAACGTCGGTATTCGGTCCGATATGGCGGAACAATTCGGTCATAAAGCTTTGGCAGAAGCGCATCACTTCATTATCGCTTTTACCTTTGGGATCGAAATCGGAGCCGCCTTTACCGCCGCCCATGGGCAAAGTGGTCAAACTGTTTTTGAAGACCTGCTCGAAAGCCAAAAACTTTAAAATACCCAGGTTAACGGACGGATGGAAACGCAAACCACCTTTGTAAGGGCCGATAGCGCTGTTCATTTCGATACGGTAACCGCGGTTAATCTGGATTTCGCCCTGATCATCCAACCAGGGTACACGGAACATAAT
>JALVZH010000256.1 GCA_027022105.1 Bacteroidales bacterium
CTGATTAACAACTCAATTAAAAAACTTGGTGAATTTACCGGTACCGACAGGGTTTATGTTTTTGAATATGACTTTGAAAACAACACCACCAGCAATACACATGAATGGTGTTCCAAAGGAACCGACCCTGAAATTGACAATTTACAAAATGTTCCTCTGGATTTATTCCCCGAATGGGTAATTGCCCACAAAAACGGGCTTCCGATTGTTATTAAAAACGTGGAATTGCTTCCCGAAAACAGTGCTCTGAAAGAGATATTATCGAAACAATCAATAAAATCTTTAGTCACCGTACCTGTTACGGCAGGAAACAATTGCCGTGGGTTTATCGGATTTGATTCCGTAAAAGCCCATAAAAACTGGACAGAAGAAGACATTTATCTTATTGAATACTTTGCAAATATTTTAGGAAGTCTATACCAACAAACCGAATACCGGAACAAACTGATAGAAGCAAAAGAGAAAGCCGAACGAAACGAAAAAATAAAATCGTCGTTTTTGGCTACCATGTCGCACGAACTACGAACACCGTTGAATGCAATAATAGGATTCTCCGAACTTATTAATCCCGACATGAGTCTGGATGAAATTATTGAATACGTGCAGATTATTAAAAATAGCGGTGAACACCTTTTTGAAATGATCACAAATATTTTCGAACTGAGTTTATTGGTTGCCGGAGAAAACAAAACAACACCTGTAAAATTCAACCTTTTGTATTTAGCAAACGACATTGCCGCATGGTTTCTGAAAGAAAGAAGAAGAAGAAATAAAGAACACATTAATTTTAATTGGGATATTCCTAAAGGACAGGAATTACTTGAAATTTATACAGACAAAGGGATTCTCACAAAAATACTCAAACACCTGTTATCCAACGCATTAAAATTCACACATCAGGGAGAGATCAGACTTGGATTTGAAATAAAATATGACCAAAAAGGCAACAAAACAAAAAAACTGTTGTCCTGTGTTAAGGATACAGGAATTGGTATTGAAGAGGAAAAACAGAACATTATTTTTGATATATTCAGGCAGGTTGACGAAACATCAACCAGAGCCTATGAAGGCTTGGGAATAGGGCTGGCACTTGCCAAAAAGCAAACTGATGTATTGGGGGGTAAAATTTATTTTGAAAGCAAAACCGGTGAAGGTTCAACATTTTATGTGGAACTACCGTTAAATAACCAAGACTGAGTACAAACCAACGACTTAAGAAAAAATGGAACAAAAACGTAAATTTCTGATTGTGGAAGATGACCCTTATAGTTACATGCTGCTTGTAAACTTCCTGAATAACTTAAAATCTGAGATTTTATGGGTCAAATCGGGATTGGAAGCTGTTAAAACCTTCAGGGAGAACCCTGATATAGATGCTGTTTTCATGGACATAGCCATTCCCGACATTAATGGCTATGAAGCCACACGAAGAATTAAAAAACTAAAACCCGAAGTTTTGGTTATTGCTCAAACAGCCCATGCACTTGCCGGAGACAGGGAAAAATCTTTGGAAGCAGGGTGTGACGATTATATAGCCAAACCGTTACAACTTGGCCGTTTTAAAGATATTTTGAAAAGAAACGGACTCCTCAGGGAGATGGAAAAACATGAAGAACAAATTGTATAATCAGATTCCCAACGAGATACCTAATCCCTGTGCCGTTTTAACCATGGGGTTATCCATCGTAACAAGGTTGGGTTTGGCAACAGCTTCTTCCAGCGGTACCGAAATAAAATCGGGATGACGGTAAGAAACCATTTTCCCCCAATCGCCATTTAATGCCATCTCAAAAGCCTTTACACCAAAGTGAGACGACAAAACCCTGTCGTAAGCTGTTGGTACACCGCCTCTTTGCAGGTGCCCCAGTATGGTCTGGCGCATATCATGCTCAAAACCGGACTCTTTCAGTTGCTGAATCAGGTGCCCCGAAATGCCTCCCAGCTTTTTATTTTCGTAACCAACCTCATCATTTTCCTGAGTAACAACATCACCCCCCTGAGGTCTGGCACCTTCGGCCACCACCACCACGGCAAACCCGCGATCGCGATGAAAACGTTTTTCAAGAGCCTCTTTTACTTTATTAATATTATAAGGTATTTCAGGAATAAGGCAGACTTCCGCACCTCCTGCCACCGCTGCATTCAAGGCAATCCAACCGGCTTCCCGGCCCATTACCTCCAGAACAAAAACACGGTTATGACTGGCGGCGGTAGTTACCAGCTTATCCACCGCTTCGGTAGCCACCTGAACCGCTGTTTGAAACCCGAAAGTAGAGTCGGTGGACGAAAGATCGTTATCAATGGTTTTGGGAACACCAATAATATTCAAACCTTTATCATAAAGCCGTTTGGAGATACGCTGCGACCCGTCTCCCCCGATATTTATCACTCCGTCGATATGCATAATTTGCAATTTCCTGATCATCTCATCAGAGCGGTCAACAGTTGTCCAGTTACCATTCTTATCTTTAACAGGCCATGCAAATGGGCCTCCTTTGTTGGTGGTCTCAATAATGGTACCTCCCTGAAAATGAATTCCGGCAACTTTTTTATTATCCAACAGCACCACTTCGGTGGGCTCCCGCAATACACCGTTGAAAGCCTGAATACTACCAAGCACCTCCCAGTCACGCTCCTGAGACGCTCTGTGAACAATGGCACGAATTACAGCATTCAATCCCGGGCAGTCGCCCCCTCCCGTTACAACCAAAAGTCGTTTCATAACTAATTTATTTTTTATTTTACCGATTTATTCTTATCAAATTTATTAACTCCATCTTCCATGTAGAAAAAAGCACAAAACCGCCGTGTTATTTTTTGTCAAAACTACGAATAATCACCTTTGCTCATCCGGTCACTAATAATTCAACAAAAAAAGCTGCCATAATTCAACATTTTTTTACAAAAAAAAGAGATTAAAACGTTTGCAATATTTTAAACCGTCTATTCCTGCCCAAAAGATTCGTATCTTTGCCATAACAACAGGTATTTATTATTAACGAAAATGATAGCGGGAAACATAGTAAGCGACGGAATCCTTCCTTTAAAAACCTCTGACACGGGAAAAACGGCACTCAGTTGGATGGAAGATTACAAGGTATCGCACCTGCCTATTGTAAACAACGAAAAATTTCTGGGCCTTATCTCCGAATGGGATATTTACAATAACAATAGTTTCGACGAACCACTTGGAAACCATAAACTTTCGTTATCAAACCCTTATGTAAACAGCAATCAACCCATAACGGATGTTTTAAAACTGGTGCAGGAAGACAACCTGACCCTTATACCCGTACTGGACGATAACATGCGTTATTTAGGATCCATTACCTTACAAAACCTTGTATCGGCAATAGCTTCTGCATTATCGGCAGGCGATCCGGGAGGAATTATTGTTTTGGAAATGAGTTACAACGATTACAGCCTTACCGAAATCAGCAATATTATTGAGTCGAACGATGCCAAAATACTCAGCACTTTCATCACAACACAAGCCGAATCGGTAAAGATGAACCTTTTTATTAAAACCAATCGTACCGATTTAAACCCGATTATAAAAACATTTTTGCGTTATAATTATGAAATAGTGGCGGTTTTTACCGAAAATGAAAATAGTGACGACATGAAAGACCGTTACGATGCATTTATACGTTATCTCAATATATGAGCCATGCGCACGCTGCTGTCGGTTTTTTTGATACTTTTCTCCGAACTGATAATCGGTCAAACACATGCTCCCGATTCCGTTTTTCACCTCTCGGTTATTCCCGACAGCAGTGAGGTTACCGTAGGAAAAATCATCCTTAAAGGAAATAAAATAACCCGCAATAAGATTATTTTACGCGAACTTGAATTTAAACCCGGAAAAACTTACACAAGATCGGACTTTGAAGCACTTATGCGCCTCAGCCGCGAAAACCTGATGAACCGCTCGCTGTTTAATTTTGTAACCTTTACCCCCATTTACAACAACGGAAAATACGATATTAAAATAGAGGTAATTGAACGCTGGTACATCTGGCCCATACCTTTGTATGGTTTTGCCGAAGGGAATTTTAATGCCTGGTGGGAAAATAAAGACCTCTCCCATCTCGATTACGGGATAGATCTCCGCTTTGAGAATTTCAGAGGCAATATGGAATTCTTAAACGTTATTGTAATGGGAGGATTTAACAAAACGCTGGCCGTGTACTGGAACAAACCATACCTGAATAAAAAGCAAACACTGGGTCTCAATGTGGCCGGAGGAACCGTCTATAACCGCAGCATTGCCACTGCTACCATCGACAACAAGCTCCATTACACAACATTTGAAAACAGTTATGCACGGAAATGGTTTTTTGCACAGGCAGGAATTACTTACAGGCCGAAATACCGCTTTTTGCACACGCTGACACTTCGGTTCAACCGGCAAATATTTAACGATTCTCTGCTCACCGAAGCGCCCGGCTTTATTTATGATAAAACAGCATATGACTATTTCTCCTTTGAATATATTTTTAAACTGGATAACCGCGATTACAAACCTTACCCTTTAGCCGGGTACTACTTCGATATAAGATTCAACAAAAGGGGTTTTGGTATTTTATCCCAAGATGTAAATACCTTCATCTTACAATCTGCATTTGACCAGTATATCCATCTTCACAAACGCTGGTATTTTGCATACAACATCTCCGCCCGTTATTTCTCACCAACTTCAACACCGTACTATTTTTCGTCCGGACTGGGGCAGGACAATATGGAAATAAGAGGTTACGACCTGTACGTGGTTGACGGTCAGAATATCGGTTTAATGCGGTCGAACCTTAAATTTGAGATTTTACCCAAAACCGATTATACCATTCCATGGATTAAAACCGAAAAATTCGGAAAAATATTTTTTGCATTGTACGTTAATCTCTTTTTCGATATGGCTTATGTAAGCGACAGAAAAACACCGGAGAACAACCCTTTGGCCAATCAACTTTTGTACGGAACCGGTATAGGTATCGACCTGGTAACCTATTACGATGTGGTTTTCCGGCTTGAATATGCCGTTAACAAACAAAAAGACAGGGGGTTCTTTGTCAGCCTTGTGGCACCTATTTAATAAAGTCGTATTAAGTTAACGTAATGATAATGAGTATAAAATATTGGAATCCAGAAAATGAATTCCAATATTCCCCTCCTTGGAGGGGTGTAGGGGTGGGTTTATTAAAAAAGATATTCACTTTTCTGGTTTCCAATATTTTATAATTCATGTAAGTATAGAGACTTTAAAGAGACTTTAACAAGTTAAATAATTACCATAAAATGATTTCACTTTCAACAATAAAATATCCCATATTAATTGCCGACAAGGAAAAAGTGCGGAGCAATATTTTGCGAATGGCTCAAAAAGCAGATGCGGCAGGAGCTACATTAAGACCACACTTTAAAACTCATCAATCCGCTGAAACAGGCAGGCTTTTTTCAGAAAACGGAATAGATAAAATAACTGTGTCGTCGGTACGAATGGCCCTGTTTTTCAAAAATACGGGGTTTACCGACATTACCATCGCCTTTCCGGTAAGCCTCAGAGAAATTGATGATATTAACAAACTTGCCGGAGAGATAACATTGACCGTTCTTACCGACAACATTTACTCCACCGAAATACTTGCAAAAAACATCCGTTCGCCTTTGAATGTAATGGTCAAAGTAGATACGGGGTACCACCGCTCGGGAATTTTGCCGGATCAAACGGATATTATAGACAAGATTACGGAAATAACAAAAAAATCACAATACCTCTCTTTCAAAGGGTTTTTAACACATTCGGGGCATAGCTATCATGCCATTGGTAAAGAAAACATGCAACACATTTTCGATAAAGCAAAAGAGGATATGCAACGCCTGAAAAACAGATATTCGGAAACATTTCCGGATATTATCATCTCTTACGGCGACACGCCAGTATGCAGTGCTGTTCCCGATTGTTCGGGTTTTGACGAACTACGTCCGGGTAATTTCGTCTATTACGATATAATGCAATATCACCTCGGGAGTTGCAATCTCGACGATATTGCCGTGGCCGCCGCCTGTCCGGTTGCCGGATGCTACCCTCAAAGAAACGAAATTGTGATTTACGGCGGGGCGGTTCATCTTTCCAAAGAATATATTGCCGCAGACAACGGTTTTAAACTTTACGGTTATGTGGTACGGTTCGGTCAGAATTTAAAATGGAGCACACCCGTTACTGGCGCATGGGTCAGCGACCTGTCGCAGGAACACGGAATAGTTAAACTGCCGGAAAACGAAGTTGAAAAAATCAAACCGGGCGACCTGATAGGAATACTACCGGTTCATTCGTGCCTCACAGCCAATTTGCTGGAGACATATCTCGTATAAAATTATTGCTATCTGCACATTTATTACTTTTGCAGCATAACAGATACCCTTATGGAACAAACAGCCATCTTTTTACTAATGCCTGCCCTGGCAGTTCAAACGGCGCCTCTTGCCCTTGGAATGATGAAACAAAGCAACGGATTGCCGCATCTTAGTCTCAGGCTGCTGATTATTGCATTGGTTCAAACCCTCATGCTCTATTTCGGAATTTTAACGGGAAACCGGTTTATGTATCTTCTATCCGATTTAAGAGCTTCGGTACTGTTTGCAGCCTTTTTTCTTATTGCCATTCGTTATTTTTTAGAAATTTTCAAAATCAGAAAAGGAGAACGCACCTACAACATAAAAAACGATTTTGAAATAATAATTCCGTCGGTAGCAATCTCCATTAATACCTTTTTAACGGGAATACTTCTTTTTTACACGGATTACCAGTTAAAAACCATCTTGGGGGAGATGTTCATTTTCTCGTTTGTTTTCGGAATTCTTTTTTCTCTTCTGCCATTTGCAAAACGGTCGTTTGGTATTATTTCATTATTATATTTGGTTTCGGGCGTCGTTTTTATCACAATTTCCATTTTCTTTGCATTTTTTTAAAACAGGAAACATGAATAAAGGTACTTTTTTATTTGTTATTACATTAGCCCTGCTATTTCCGTTTATCGGGATGGCACAAATACCTTCGGGATATTACGATCCGGCAGCAGGAAAAACCGGCAGTGCACTGAAAGCCGCTTTACACAATATAATAAAAGACCATACCGCATACAGTTACGGTGATTTGTGGGATATATTAAGCGACAGCGACGAAGACCCGTCACATCCCAGTAATGTTATTTTGATATATTCGGGAATTTCACGTAGCAAATCGTTGCATGGCGGTAATCAGGGCGACTGGAACAGGGAACATGTTTGGGCCAAATCGCACGGTGGTTTCGGTACATCCATGCCTGCCGGAACCGATGCACACCACATCAGGCCTGCCGACGTACAGGTAAACAGCCTGCGTGGACATCTCGACTTTGATAATGGCGGAAGTCCCGTACCTGGCGCACCGGGATGCTATAAAGATGATAATTCGTTTGAACCGCGCGATGCCGTAAAGGGTGATGTCGCCCGTATGATTTTTTACATGGCCGTACGGTACGAGGGTGGCGGTGGTGAACCCGACCTCGAAGTAGTTGACAGGGTAAACACCTATCCCGACCCCGAACACGGAAAACTCTCTACATTGCTACAGTGGAATGCCCAGGACCCGCCCGACGACTTCGAACGAAACCGCAACGATGTGATTTACTACGATTATCAACACAACCGGAATCCATTTATCGATCATCCCGAATATGTTTCCATGATATGGGGCGATCCTTCGGATATTAAACACAATCCGGAACTCAACATCTCTGTATATCCTAATCCTGTCAGCAGTTCATTGAAAATAGAGTGCGACGACAATAACAATTATATTTACCGGCTGTTTACCACCACCGGAACCCAAATCGAAAAGAATTACCTTGACGAAGGTACCAATACCGTAGATGTATCCGGTTTGAATAGCGGGTTGTATTTTCTGCAAATCGTATCAAACAGAGAGGGATATTCGCATACTTACAAAATCGTAAAAAATTAATGGCTATTTGAAAGAAAAACGGCATGAACAAACGGCAAACCGTCAGGATTACAAAAGAATTTAAGTTTGAGATGGCCCATGCCCTCAAAGGTTATGACGGATTATGCAAAAACATCCACGGCCATTCCTACGAACTGCTTGTTACCGTAGCCGGAACTCCCATTACAGATGAAAACAGTCCGAAATTGGGCATGGTAATGGATTTCGGCGACCTGAAAAAGATTGTGCGCTCTGTTATTGTGGACAAATTTGACCATTCGGTTGTACTTTACAACAAAATGCCGCAATCGTACATTGATGAACTGAAAAAACACAACGACCGCATAATTCTTCTGGATTATCAACCCACAAGTGAGTTAATGATCCTTGATTTTGCCGAAAGAATCAAACAGAACCTCCCTGAACACATTCATCTGAAATACCTTTTATTAAGAGAGACTGTTACTTCTTATGCCGAATGGTATGCTGAAGAAAATCTTTAATAAAATGCCAATCTGACAGCAACAACAAATCATAACTGTCTATTTGTCAGTATTCTACACCATTCACTTTGTCCGTATATTAATTCCCTGCTTTTATAAAGCTAAATTCGGAAACAATTATTTTTTGATTTTCTGAAAGTTAGACACCTTTCCAAAACCACCTTTACATTTTACCTTATTTTTCCCTGTTAACACATCATGGCATGGTATGCATTTTGAAAATGGGAGGGTGAAATTTTTAAAAAATTGTAGAAAGGAGGAAAAAGATATGAACTTAGTAAGATTTAATCAGTATCCGACATTAACGGACCTTATGGAAAATCTGGAAAGAACTTTCTTAGGTCGTGTTGACGAAGAAAGCGGTGACATTCCCGCTGTAAACATCAAAGAAGAAAACGACAAATTCGTCCTGGAAATGGCTGCTCCGGGAATGAAAAAGGATGATTTCCAAATCAATCTGGACAATTATCAACTGACCATTTCTTCGGAAAAGAGCGAAAAGAATGAAGAAAAGAAAGACAACTACACACGGCGTGAGTTTATGTACAGTACATTCAGCCGTTCGTTTACTCTGCCCAAGACTATTGATGTTGACAAAATTAAAGCCGACTACAAAAACGGCATTCTTACCGTAATTCTTCCGAAGAAAGAAGAAGAAGCCAAACTCACAAAACAGATTAAGATTTCCTAAAAAATAAGGTCTGTTATAAAAAGCCCCGTTGACCGCGGGGCTTTTTATTTACCAAATCACATCAACCCCTGTCTGCAAACCGGAATCAAATTCCTGAAATCCCGTACAAGAACCTGATTTTTACAAAACGAAAAATCCATAAAAAAACAGACTCCTATGTAAAAGAAATAATTTATCTTTGAACGCTAATTCATTAAACATACACAATATGGACAACCTTTCAAATCAATCGGCAGCAATAATCGGTTACCTTAAAGATTTAACAGTACAATACGGATTGAAAGTATTGGGAGCCATTGCTGCTCTTATTATCGGATTATGGATTATCAAACTGATAGTTAATGCTGTAAACCGTCTCTTAACCAAAGGTAAAACGGATGCTTCACTGGCAGGTTTTTTAAAAAGCATGGTTAGCATCTTGCTAAAAACCCTGCTATTTATTAGCGTTTTGGGAATGGTAGGTGTAGAAATGACCTCCTTCATTGCCATTCTCGGTGCAGCCGGCCTTGCCGTTGGCATGGCTCTTTCAGGAACCTTGCAAAATTTTGCCGGAGGAGTAATGATCCTGCTTTTTAAACCTTTTAAAGTAGGCGATTTCATCGAAGCACAAGGCTATACGGGAATTGTTAAAGAGATACAGATTTTTGTAACCGTTTTAACAACTCCTGATAACAAAACCATTTTTATACCCAATGGCGGACTGGCAACCGGATCATTGACAAATTACAGCCGCGAACCGTTACGCAGGGTTGACTGGACATTCGGTATTGCTTACGGAGACGATCTTGACAAAGCAAAGGAATTCATCCTCGACATGTTTAAAAACGACAGCCGTATCCTTTCCGATCCGGAACCCTTTGTCGCTCTTGGTGAAATGGCTGACAGTTCGGTTAATCTAGTTGCACGAGCATGGGTTAAAGGAGAAGACTATTGGGGCGTATTTTTTGATATGAACGAACAATATTACAAAAATGCCGACAAAGCCGGATTGAGCATTCCTTTCCCGCAACTCGATGTACATTTGGATAAATAATAATTAAAAAACAAAATACTTTAAACATGAAAAGAAAATTTTTTGCAATAGCATCTTTTTTAATTTTATTAATTACAGGAACTGCTATATCCCAACCGAAAATTTACGGGAGCGGCGGCAGTGAAATGATATTCTCATTTGCTCAGATTGACCACAACGGTAACGCGGGACAAAACATAATGCGTTGGTCACCGGTTTTTAATAGCGAGGGATATTTTAACGTTGATTTTGCAAAATCATTCGGACTGTTTACAGGACTTGGAATACGAAACGTTGGATTTATTGACGACAAATACGATCCCGATAATACCGGTATCAAGAAGAAATTCAGAACCTATAATTTGGGAATACCTGTTGGATTAAAACTGGGTAATCTGCAAAATTTCTTCCTGTTTGGCGGATACGAAATTGAATTTCCATTTCATTACAAAGAAAAAACCTTTTTAAACGGACAAAAACAAGACGTAAAAATAAGTGATTGGTTTAGCTCAAGAGTACCCACTTACTATAATACGGTTTTTGCCGGTGTGCAATTTCCCTATGGTTTTACACTAAAATTCAAATACTATTTTACAGGCTTCTTTAACGAGAATTTTACTGAAACCGTTAACGGTGTTCAAGGCAAACCTTATGAAGGCTACAAAGTAAACATCTTTTATTTTTCGTTGAGTTTCGATCTGTTTTCCAATCCGATAACTTCGGAGTTCCATTCCACAAGCGAAAAAAAACCTGCTAAGGTTTACTAAATAATGGCGGGAACTGTTGAACAGTGGGACGTTTCGGCATTCTTGTGGATCAACGGACACAACACCCCTTTTCTTGATCAACTGATGCTGTTTTCCAGCAACAAACTGACATGGATACCGTTTTACCTGTTCATCCTCTATTTGGTTTTCAAAGAAAAAAGCAGCCGGGGATTCGTTGTACTGCTATTTGTTGCCGCTACCATCGCCCTTTCCGACCAAACCTCTGTACATGCTTTCAAATTTGTTTTTCACCGGCTCCGCCCCTGTCACGACCCAACGCTTGAAGGATTGGTACGAACCATTGAAAACCATTGCGGCGGAAGTTACGGGTTTATCTCGTCGCATGCCGCCAACAGCTTTGCTCTCATCGGCTTTCTTCTACTGACACTCAGAAGAACATCCCCGGGTTTCCGGGCTGTTTTGTGGATTTGGGGATTTCTCGTTTTATACAGCAGGGTTTATCTTGGTGTGCATTTCCCTTCGGATGTTTTGACGGGGGCAGTAGTGGGGCTTGCTTTGGGTTTCTCCATGGGGAAACTTTACAAAATCACAGAACAACATTTCCTTCAAAATAACGGAGAAATAAAGAATCAAACTTTAAAATAAAACTTAGTATCATCACTTCTTGGTGTTGTTCCGGGGTTTCTTTTCAAGTTTTTTATAATATTGATATAAAACAAACTGGGCCCGAATCTCGGGTTCCCCTGTTTCTAGTTTTTTATATTCATTATTTACAGGGCCGTTAATATATCTGCTTTTTACATTATCCTTCATCTGAATTTGAAGCATCTCCATCAACTCATTCTGAAGGTCTTTATCATATACCGGACAAGCCACCTCAAAACGGTGGTCGAAATTACGGATCATCCAGTCGGCTGACGAGAGGTAATATTTCGGATTTCCATCATTTGCAAAAACAAAAACACGGCTGTGTTCCAAAAACCTGTCAACAATACCAGTAACGGTAATATTTTCACTTACTCCTTTTATACCGGGAATAAGAACACAAATACCACGGCAAAGGATATTGATTTTTACTCCTGCCTGCGAGGCTTTGTAAAGCTTCTTTACAACCTTTTCGTCCACAAGGTTATTGAGTTTCAGAATCATCCATGCCTCTTTTCCGGCTTTGGCATTTTTAATTTCCCTGTTTATCAGTTTTATAATTTTGTTGCGCAAAAAATAAGGCGCTACCAGCAAATGTTTAAAATCGGGTGGCGTGTATGGTGCCTCAAAAAGATGAAACAGCATATTTACCTCCCTTGCTATCTCCTGATTGGCGGTAAAGAGGCTTTCGTCAGCATAAACCTTTGCCGTTTGCTCATTAAAGTTTCCGGTACTTATATTTGTATAATAAACATTTTGCCCGTTTTCTTTTCTGCGGATAAGCATCAACTTGGCATGTACTTTATAACCTGGCAGGGTTTTTATAATTTTTACTCCCTCTTCGCGCAATCGTTCGGCCCAATAGATGTTTGCTTCTTCGTCGAAACGGGCCTGAATTTCCAAAAACACCGTAACATTTTTACCGTTTCTGGCGGCATTGATTAGCGAATTTATCACATTGGAATTTCTGGCAGCACGGTAAAAGGTCATTTTAATGGCTCTTACTTTCGGATCTATCGAAGCCTCGCGCAACAAATCGACCAGATATTGAAAATCCTGATAGGGATAATGCAGCATCAGGTCTTTTCTTGCTATCTCTTTCAGAATACTACTGTTTTCCGGCAAACGATAATATTTAAGCGGCGGCATGGGCGGATAAACCAGCGTTTTGTCTCCCAAATTGGGGAATCCTATAAAATCTCTGAAATTATGATACCTGCTTCCTCCCCGCAAACTGTCGGAATCAGTAATTTTCAATTTTTTCAGCAAACGGTTTAATAACTCGGGAGGTATTTCACGGTCGTACACAAAACGGACGGGCATTCCTTTTTTCCGTTTTTTAACGCTTTCGCTCATCAATTCGTAAAAACTTTTGGAAATGTCGTGGTCTATATCGAGTTCGGCATCGCGTGTAAATTTTATGGTATATGCTTTAAAGGAATCGTAACCGAAAGGCAGAAAGATTTGTCCCAACCCTACCCTTATCACATCGTCCAGCAGCATTATAAATTTTTTATCACCTTCCGAAGGCAATTGCAAAAACCTCGAAAGATGATTTGTCGGCACCATTATCAAAGCATAATCATCTTCCAAAGCGCCGCTCGAATCACTCAGTACCACAGCAAGATAGATATACTTGTCTCTTAATGCATCGGCACTTTGCAGTCCGCTAAGCATAATTGGAAACAGCAAGGGGCGGACTTTATCGTGAAAATACCTGCTTACAAACCGGTGTTGTTTTTCATTTAATTCGGTTTCGTCAAGAAAAAAAATGTTTTTGTTACCCAGTTCGTCTTTTATTTCCCAAAATGTATCGGTAAACAGTTTTTCCTGTTTTTCAACAACTTTTAATATCTCTTTCAGAACCTTTGCAGGATTGTATCCGGGATTTTCCTCCTTTGTTTTTTCTACGGCAATCATTCTTTTCAAAGTAGCCACACGTACCCTGAAAAATTCATCGCGATTGTTACTGAATATACCCAGAAAACGTAGCCGTTCAATGAGCGGGTTTTTTATATCCATGGCCTCTTGCAGAACCCTTTCGTTAAAATGAAGCCAGGATATTTCGCGGTTTATCAGATAGTTTTTTACAGTCATAGAGTTTGATTTTTTAAACCGTAAAAATACAAATAATAACAGATAAAACCTGCCGGCCGGCAGCATTAAGTCTTTTGTGTTGTTTTTTTACTACTTTTGGTTCTCTTTTTAAAACAAAAACGAGGGGTTTATTATGTTAGACAGAAGAAAATTCATTGAAAGAGTTGCCATGCTCGGGGCTGCGGGTTTGGCTCCGTCGGTATTGAAACCGGCAGTTTTGCCATCGCTTCCGGGATTAAATAAAAAAAATTATCCTGCGGTTATATCCACCTGGAGTCACGGGATTCCTTCCAACGTTGCGGCCATGGAGGTATTATTATCGGGAGGCAATGTTGTAGATGCGGTTGAACAGGGAGTAAGGGTTCCCGAAGGAGACCCGGAAAACCACAGTGTAGGTCTGGGAGGCTTCCCCGACCGTGACGGGAAGGTAACCCTTGACGCTTCAATCATGGGCCCCGACGGTGATGCGGGCGGCGTCTGTTTTCTGGAAGATATTGTACACCCCATATCGGTTGCCAAATTGGTCATGCAAAAGACACCCCATGTGCTGTTGGCCGGATCCGGTGCTTTGCAATTTGCCCTCGAAAACGGTTTTAAAAAGCAGAATCTGTTGACACCGGAAGTAAAAAAAATGTGGGAAAAGTGGCTTAAGAACACCCAATACAAACCCGAAATCAACTGGGAGAACCATCCCGAAACTTTTCACGATACTATAGGTATGATTGCCATTGACAAAAACGGCGATATGGCCGGAGCCTGTACCACATCAGGACTTGGATACAAAATGAGGGGCCGGGTGGGCGATTCCCCCATTATAGGTGCAGGTATGTATGTGGATAATGAAGTGGGAGGAGCCGCTGCAACAGGAATGGGTGAACTGGTAATGAAAACACTGGGGTCATTCCTTGTGGTAGAGCTGATGCGACACGGAAAAACACCGCAACAGGCATGCGAAGAAGCCATAGCAAGAATAGTGAAAAAAATTCCCGACAGCAATAAATTTCAGGTGGGTTTCATTGCCATGGACAAAAGCGGAAATACAGGAGCCTACTCCCTGCAAAAGGGTTTTAATTATGCCGTTTACCAACACAGGAAAAATAAATTAATCGACAGTAAATCATATTATAATTCATAATCAATGAAACACAATGTTTTTTATTATTCACTGGCAGTTAGTTTAATACTGATTTTGTCGGGATGCAAAAAAGACTTTAAATCCGAAGAAATAAACATAATTCCAAGACCTTCCGGCTATTTTTCTTTTCCCGGACATTTTACACTAAACAACAAAACCCGGATTATTTACGCAAACGGGGATACACTTTCCCGTGAAGCCGGATACCTTGCCGGACAATTATCGGCAAACAAAAAGCTAAATATTAAAACGGTAAGCCTTAAAAACACTTCTTATGTCGGCAAAGACATAATTTTGCGGATTAATCCCGATACCGATTACGGCAAAGAGGGATATGCCGTTAAAGTGACCAATAAAAATGTGAGCATTATGGCAAATACGCCCGCCGGCATATTTTACGGAATACAATCATTTTTGCAGTTGCTGCCTCCCGGCTTTTTCCGTTCCGGCGGTAATGCCGATGAGTGGGAAATACACAACATCAGGATATTCGACAAACCCCGTTTCCGCTATCGCGGGATGCACCTCGACGTGGGAAGACACTTTTTTCCGGTATCCTTTATAAAAAGGTATATCGATTTACTGGCCATGTACAAATTCAATACTTTTCATTGGCACCTTACGGAAGACCAGGGATGGCGTATTGAAATAAAAAAATATCCGAAGTTGACACAAATCGGTGCCTGGCGCGATTCTACCGTGGTTGGCCGGTGCTGTAAACCGCCTCTGCATTACGACGGAAAAAGATACGGCGGTTTTTATACGCAGGATGAAATCAGAGATGTGGTAGCTTACGCTGCAAGCAGGCACATTACCATTATCCCCGAAATTGAGATGCCGGGACATTCGCTTGCGGCCTTGGCATCATATCCCGAACTTGCCTGTACACCGGGACCGTTTAAAGTAGCCACCCGTTGGGGTGTATTTAAAGATGTCTATTGCCCCAAAGAGAAGACATTTCGCTTTCTCGAAGATGTTCTGACAGAAGTTATGGAACTTTTCC
Organism: Bacteroidales bacterium; assembly: GCA_027022105.1. GTDB lineage: Bacteria > Bacteroidota > Bacteroidia > Bacteroidales > F082 > Sulfidibacterium. The sequence goes on from JALVZH010000256.1 coordinate 15,796, forward strand.
CCGGAAAATACATACACATCGGGGGTGACGAAGTGCCTAAAGAGCGCTGGAAAGAGAGCAGGCTTTGTCAGAAAATTATGAAAGAAAACGGACTTAAAAACGAAGAGGAATTACAAAGCTGGTTTATCAGACGTATTGAGAAATTTTTAAATGCGCATGGCAGGCAACTCATCGGCTGGGACGAAATTCTGGAAGGAGGATTGTCGCCGGGAGCTACCGTTATGTCGTGGCGGGGTATCGAAGGCGGAATTGCTGCTGCACAACAAAACCACGACGCTATTATGACCCCCGGCGGCTGGTGCTATTTCGATCATTATCAGGCCGACCCCGAATTTCAACCACTTGCAATAGGCGGCTTTACCACCCTTAAAAAGGTTTACTCTTATAACCCCGTACCCGAAGACCTGAAACCTTCCGATAAAAAACACATTATCGGAGCACAGGGAAACGTTTGGACAGAATACATGACTGATGAAAAAAAGGTTGAATACATGGTTTTACCGCGAATGGCAGCATTATCGGAGGTTGTGTGGCTGAAAGACGACAAAAAAAACTGGCACGACTTCCAACGACGCATCAATACCCATTTTGATTTATACAAAATAAAAGGATACAACTATTGCCCCGGCTCTTATAAAGTGGATATTAATGCGGTTGCCGACAGTGCAGACCGGAATAAATTTGAGATAACTCTCGAAAGCGAAATTTACAAAGCCGACATACGGTATATAATCAATTCCGCTAAAAATCCCGACAGCACATCAACTCAATATACAGCACCATTTACGGCCAAAAAAGGCGACACCGTAAAAGCCGCCGTTTTTGTTAACGGGCGGTTAATGGAAAAACCTGCGGTAAAAATTTTGTAGGCCGGAAAAACAAAACAGCCGGTCAGTATTTCATTTTGTTCAATATGAACCTGTTTAAAGTCTATACAATTTTAAATCTGTTTTTAGACTACTTTTGCACATCTTTTAACAAGGCAATTACATGAATGAAACTTTTCTCATATGGTTTGGTTATGGTGCTTCAGGCCTGATTGCACTTTCCATGGCCATGAACTCCATTGTTAAATTCAGATGGATCAATCTGGTGGGGGCATCATCCTTTGCAATTTACGGGGTTTTGATACATGCTCTTCCGGTAGCATTGCTCAACAGCCTTATTGCCTCTCTCGACGTTTATTATTTGATAAAAATTTATACCAGAAAAGAGCTTTTTGAAACACTTGAAATACGTAGCGACAACAGGTACCTCTTACGTTTTCTCGAATTTCACCAAAAGGAGATTGAGAAGTTCTTTCCCGACTTTATTTATGTCCCGAAACCGGATCACATCAGTTTTTTCATTTTGAGAAACATGAATATTGCCGGCGTATTTATTGCCGAAAAAAGAGCCAACCGGGAACTTTATGTCCTTCTCGATTTTGTAGTTCCGCAGTACCGCGATTTTAAAAACGGGCATTACATTTATCACAGATTAAAAAGCCGTTTTGTCGCTTTGGGCATTCACAAGGTGATTATGTATTCCACATCGAAACAACATTCGCGTTACCTGAAAAAAATGGGATTTAAAAAGGAGGGTAATGACAGATACGTTAAAAGTATTGTAAATCAGGATAAGACGAGGGATAACCGGTCGTAGCTGTAATCTACGACCAGTTGGGAAGAATAAAGAATATTCTTTAGATGGTTTGGAACAAAACAAAACCGGAGAAGAAGTGTTTTCGACCTGATGAGAACCACCCCTTAAATCAGCGTTCAACTCGTCAGGTCATGCTGCGGCAGGGATGGGAGCGGCAGCTTGTTATGCCTGAAGGCATGCAATTACAAGCCCGAACGGCCGCCCTGAAAGGAATCGGTTTTAATATCCCGATAAACCTTAAAAAACAATAGAAAGTTATATTAGAAAAATATTTACCTTTGCAGCCCCTTATTATACAGGACAATAATTACAAAAATTATACAATAATGTCAGAAACAACAACAGTACAAGACCTGCAATACAAAGTTGCAGATATAAACCTTGCCGAATGGGGCAGGAAAGAGGTGGAAATAGCCGAAAAAGAGATGCCCGGCCTTATGGCAGTACGAAAAAAATATGCTGCCGACAAACCTTTAAAGGGCGCCCGCATTACAGGTTCGCTTCACATGACCATTCAAACGGCCGTATTAATTGAAACTCTGGTAGAATTGGGTGCCGATGTACGGTGGGCCAGTTGCAATATTTTTTCAACCCAGGACCATGCTGCCGCCTATATCGCATCCAAGGGAATTCCGGTATTTGCCTGGAAAGGTGAAACACTCAAAGAATACTGGTGGAGCACCAAACAGGCTTTAAGTTTTCCCGGCGGAAAAGGGCCCAACCTGATAGTTGACGACGGTGGCGATGCAACCCTTCTGATTCATAAAGGCTATGCTGCCGAAAACGATCCTTCGACACTGGATACGGAAGCTTCCAGCGAAGAGGAAAAAGAGATATTGGACCTCTTAAAACAAACTCTGGAAGAGGATCCCGATAAATGGCACCGTACGGTAAAAGAGTGGAAAGGCGTTTCGGAAGAAACCACAACGGGAGTTCATCGCCTGTACCAGATGAAAGAGGCCGGAACCCTGCTGGTACCTGCCATTAACGTAAACGATTCGGTTACCAAATCTAAGTTTGACAACCTTTACGGCTGCCGCGAATCGCTGGCCGACGGAATCAAGCGTGCTACTGATGTAATGATTGCCGGAAAAGTGGTTGTGGTTGCCGGTTATGGCGATGTGGGCAAAGGTTCTGCAAAATCCATGCGCTCGTATGGCGCCCGGGTTATTGTTACCGAAATCGACCCCATTTGCGCATTGCAGGCTGCCATGGAAGGTTTTGAAGTAACCACCATGGAAGAGGCACTGGCCGAAGGAAACATTTTTGTAACCACCACCGGAAACAAAGATGTAATTACCGTTGAACACATGGCCAAAATGAAGGACGAAGCCATTGTGTGCAACATAGGCCACTTTGACAACGAAATTCAGGTTTCACAATTGGAAAATTACCCCGGAGTTGTAAAAACAAACATCAAACCGCAGGTTGACAAATACACCTTTGAAGACGGACATTCCATTTATATTTTGGCTGAAGGACGACTTGTAAACCTCGGTTGTGCCACAGGCCACCCTTCATTTGTAATGAGCAACTCGTTTACCAACCAAACACTTGCCCAGCTTGATTTATGGAAAAACCGTGATAAATACGCTGTTGATGTTTACCGTCTTCCCAAATACCTTGATGAAGAGGTTGCCCGTTTGCACCTCGACCAGTTAGGTGTAAAACTTACCAAACTCACACCGGAACAGGCAGCTTACATCGGGGTAAAAGTAGAAGGCCCATACAAACCCGAACATTACAGATATTAGAAATTAAAATACATCCCTAACAAAAACCCGCCGCTGTTTCAGTGAGCGGGTTTTTGCTATCAAATCGGTTAACTGTTTTGCCCGAAAAAGTTAATCTGTCAAACTTTTTCGAACAGTAATCATGATTAGGTATTTCAAATACCTATTTGTGAGTATTTTTTCAAATAACACCTTGATTAAGTTGTAATAGCGTCCGTTACAATCTATATTTGCGTCAGCATTTTATTAGTAATTACGAATAAACTACAAAAAATCATTGGCGTCATGAAAAAATTTACTTTGCTTTCCAGAACAGTACTGATTATCGGTATTGCTTTATTATTATCGGCCACAACATATGGCCAACATTTTACCGCTCCGTCGAGCAACCAGGGTGCAGGACAATGGACGTTCTTCACCGCGGGGGCAACATTAGACGGTGTTGACCTTGTAGCAGGTGATGAAATTGCCATTTACGACGGTAATACATGTGTCGGAGCTTTTGTACTCACACAGGTATGCGATACCGTTAATTTCTTTTCCAATAACTGGGTAGCCTATGAGCAAGCGGGCTCAGGTACCGTGGGTTATACTGCCGGCAACTCATTTACATTCAGGTGTTGGGATGCCAGTGCGGGTGTTGAATATACCGGGGGAACATATACATGGTACGGATTAATAGGCGACGGTCTTGAAACGGATGTTTTTCCCGATCACAATGCATATCCGTGGAGTTATCCTATTCTCACATTCACATCTGGTAATGCAGTCATTACCAATCTGGAAGGCACGGTAACAAATAACCCCGTAACCGACTCAATAGCAAATGTGGTTGTCACCTTAACCCCCGGTAATATCTCCACTACCACCAACAGTAGCGGATATTATCAGTTTTCAGGACTTTCAACCGGGAGTTACGACATCTATTTTGCACCTCCTGCAAACAGTTATTTATTAAATAAAACCATTACCGGCGTTTCGATTGATGCAACCACAACGACAACACAGAATATTGCACTGGATTCCGTTAACGGAGCCATATCAGGTTTTGTAACAGATGTTAACGGTGCAGGATTGGACAGCGTAAGGATTGTAGCGGGCAGTTATGTTGACACGACAAATTATAGCGGATATTACTCTTTGCCAAGTGTAGCAACCGGCACCTATTCGGTAACGGCTACCTATATCGGGACAGCTCAAAATTACAATTCGAGTACACAATCGGCTGTTGTTTATTCAAACCAGACAACCACACTCAACTTTACACTGCACATACCTCCTGGAACCCTTTCGGGTACCGTAACGGACGCCAATAATGCAGGTGCTGCGGTTTCAGGAGTTCAGGTAATTGCAACAGGGTACGATACCACAACAACCGATGGCTCCGGCAATTTTTCATTCTCACTGGCACCGGGCACCTATAACCTGCAATTTTCAAAAACAGGTTTTCATGACGCAAGTGCTTCGGGATATGTGGTAACCAGTGGCAATACAACCAATGCAGACCAGAGCATTTACAGCTATCACTGGACGTTTACCAGCGGTGACCCGTTTTCAGATGTCTGGACAATTTATTTAAACAACCTCACAGGTGATGGAACCGACCTAAAGGCAGGTGACGAAATTGCAATTTTTAGTGCTGCTACAGGAAACTGTACATCATTTGTAGAAGGTACGGTAGGTGATGGGGCAGTCACTGTGTTTGCTTCCAATACCAGCAGGCTTTCTGTCGGCGACCTTGTGGATATTACGGGAACCGCCGGCGATTACGACGGTACAACACCAAGCTATTATAATGGTACATTTACCGTTCAAACCGTTTATTCCGACAGGTTTCTCATCACTGCAACATGGGTTGCCGGTACATCCACAACCGGAACCTGGACAATGCACAACAAAACAATGACCGGCCTTACTTATTTGGACGGTCCGGTTACAAATCAGGGTACTAATCTTCCTTTGGTAGCATTTTCAGTACTTTCGGATGGAAGTACAGGATATGTAGCAGGAGACCTGTTTACCTTTAAACTATTTATTGCCGGAGGGAGTGAAAATTCTACGCTAAACAGCATTATTTGGAGTACAACTTCCGGTTTGTACGATCCATCGGCTGCCACACCGGATAATCAGTTTGCATCAGGTAACGTTTTCAGTGAAGTAGATATGGACTTTGATGTGGCCCCCGGCAGCCTGACCATCGGTTTTAACGGAGGAACACAACTTATTACAAATCTAAGGCTTTACTTAATAAAAGGCAGTGATACCGCTGCTTCGAATGTTTATTACAGCTACCACAATACAGGACACACTTTCAGCGGGTTAGATGCCGGCACATATACCATGTCGGTTTATGGTGATTATTATCCACACACTACCTTTAATAATTTAAGTGTAGGTATCGGTACATCCTCCACAGTCGATTTAACATTAACGGGAAATGCATCGATAACACAAACCATAAATCTGCACAGTGGATACCAACTAATCTCGAGAAGAGTTGGCGGTTATACACTTGACATGAGCGATTTTATTGACAACCAGGGAATTGATAAATCAAAACTCGATTTCATCCGTGACGATGTACCGGTTACAGCTTCCATTGATCACTCAAGCGGCGACATTTGGGTAGATCCCGGTGACTTGGATTGGAGCATATTTAAAGGATATGTGGTTAAAATGAATGCCGACGGAGAATCGATCAGTTATACAAATGTACCGATTAACTACAATGTAGGAATCACAATTAATGCCTCTTCTTACAACATCATCTCCTATTTCCCGTCTTACGATTTGGCTGCCACCACTGCCTTTGCCAGCCTGATGACCGATGACTTGGATTTCATCCGCGATTCGGACGGAAATACACTCACAAAAGTTGCCGGTTCGTGGGTTGACCATATAGGTACCTGTACTCCCGGCGAAGGATACCTGATTAAATGGAACGGCTCGGCAACCACATTCCATTATCCGGCTTCAACAAAAACTGTCTCAGATGTTTCTTCCGGTGAATTGCAACACTTCCACTTCAGCAACGGAAATCCTTTGAAAGAAGTTTACACTTTGTATGTAGGTGGCAACATGCTTGAAGAGTGCGACGAAATTGCCGTATTCGACGGTGGTAAAATGGTTGGCGCAAGAGTAATTAATTCTGCCGACGACCCGATTCAAAACAATGTACCGCTGTTTACTGAACTGTTCGACGGTTCCGAAGGATATCAGCCGGGTGATAAAATCATCATTAAATTATGGAAAGCTTCCGAAAACAAAGAGCACTGGATGAATTTCGACAATGTTACCGAAGCATCCGACAGTTTTGCATATACCGGAAGCACATTCCCTACAGGTGACAACAGATACAGTATTATTGAGCTTTGGTACAGCCCCGCAGGTATTGCTGACAACCTTGCAGAAGTTATCAACCTATATCCGAACCCCACCAATGGCAAAATAACAATCAGTTCGCCTGAGAAAGTAAATAACATAAAGGTTTACAGTTTACTTGGACAACAAGTGGCAAACTTCAACCCCGGCAACAATCAGTTCACTATTGACCTGTCGGAGGTTGAACCGGGTATCTATTTCGTTAACATCAACGCAAACGGTACTTTGGTAACAAAGAAACTCACGGTTCGTTAAATCCTTTAACGAAGGTTTATTTGAGTAATTATAGTAAAATGCGGAAACCGTTCGTCGAAATGACGAACGGTTTTTTTATTAAAGGATTTATGTGATTTTTCTTTAAAGAATAGAGATATTACCTTCTCCTTCTTTAGTAAACCTGCCTATCACCCTACAAAATTGCTCTTGCTCTTTCATTTGTTTACAAAGCCCGGAAACTTCGGATTCCGGCAGAGCAATCAGCAAGCCGCCGGAGGTTTGTGCGTCGCACAGCAACAGTTGGTCGGTGCGGGGCAAGAAGCCGAAATCCACATAATCTTTTACAAATTCCAGATTGTTATAGGTGCCGCCCGGAATTACTCCTGCCGCAGCCAAATCTTTTACTTCACGGATGAAGGGTACATCCTTGTAAAAAACTTCCACATCACACCGCGATGCAGTACTTAATTCCTTAAGGTGACCCAACAAACCGAAACCGGTTACATCGGTGCAGGCATGTACATCAAACCCCGACATGACACCGGCAGCTTTTTTGTTTAGCAACGACATAATTCCGGTAACTTCCCGTTTCAAACCGTTATTTACCATACCCCGTTTGATGGCTGTGGATAAAATACCTGTTCCGAGGGGTTTTGTAAGAACCAGAGCATCACCGGGTCCGGCGCCTTTGTTTTTGATTATTTTTTCAGGATGAACCAATCCGGTTACCACCATACCGTACTTAGGTTCGGGGTCTTCGATGGTATGCCCGCCAAGAACGGGTATCCCCGCTTCCGAGGCTTTATCGTGTGCTCCTTTCAGTATTTGTTCCAAAACCTCCATGGGCAATGTATCCTCCGGAAATCCTGCAATATTCAGGGCAAACAGAGGTTTTGCCCCCATGGCATAAATATCGCTCAGCGCATTGGCGGCGGCAATGGCCCCGAAATCATAGGCATCATCCACTATCGGGGTGAAAAAATCAAGGGTTTGAACAACGGCCTGGTTATCATTTATTTTGTAAACGGCTGCATCGTCGGATGTTTCGGTACCCACCAAAACATTTTTATTGAAAACAGCCGGTAGTTTTTTTAATACAGCTTCGAGGTGTTGCGGTTCTATTTTGCAGGCACACCCCAAACCGTGTGTATAATGCGTCAGCTTAATCTCTTTTCCGGCAGCAGACACCTTTTGTCCCGGATTTTTTTTATCAGGCATCAATTTCCTGACGGTTTCTATAATTTCGTCAGCTGCCTTTTTAACATCCTGCATGGTGGTGTTGCGTCCCGTGGAAAAACGTATGGTTCCCATGGCGTAATCCAGCGGCACCATCATGGCTTCCAGTACGGCAGAAACATCCACACTTTCGGAATGGCAGGCGGCACCTGCTGAGGCGGCAACCCCCTCCAGCCTGTCGATCAATGTATTTGCCTCGACTCTCGGAAAAGAGACACTTAACGTATTAGGT
>JALVZH010000257.1 GCA_027022105.1 Bacteroidales bacterium
CATGATTGAAAATATGAAAGATAGTTTACGAAATAGCGTTAGTTATAATTTGAAAATTAGCGTTACGGAACTCGGCACGCACCATAGCCTAAACCGTTGCACAACCCCACATAATTTAAAAAAAAAAACAAACTGTCAAAAGAGGCGGTTTAAAGTGTTTGTTTTTTGGGAGTGCGTATTCTTAATTCTAACCCCTCCCCCTCAGGTTAATAAAAATAACATTTTCCCTCGATTCCGACAGGTTTGTATTTCGCCATATTCAACTTTTCAGGTCACATCCCGCAAGGCCGGCAGCGACCTGAAAAGTTATACCAATATTCCAATAAAAAAAACGTACAGAATTCTAATATGGAGATTCATTTACGCCATAAGCGGCTCCGAATTACCGGGTAGAGACGAACGCTTAATCCTCCGATTTAATAACCTTAAATTGGTCACCCGTTTTTTCAATGATAAGGCGGTACCAGTCTTCGCCGTATCCCGGTTGTTTCAGGTCGGGATTGGCAAATTTATACCCTGCGGGTACAGGTTTTGCCGTTTTAATGTTTCCGTCCATATACTTCATAAAGAGGTAATGATACAGGTTTTTCCAGGTTTTAAAAGTACGTTCGGCAGCATTGTTTGAATAGTTGGTAAGGTATTCCACTGCAAGTTCAGGGTCTTTTTTGTAAAGCGATTGTGCCCCGGCATCCACGGCAGGTGTAAAAGCAATAAATTGGTTTTCAAGTTTCTGCTGCACCTTTTCGATATCGGGATGAATGCGGTCCCATGCAGTATAGGCAAAGTTTTCCACCTGGTTAAAAATCCAGAATCCCGAGCTGTCCGACCATTTCATCATGGATCCGTTGCCCACGGCAAAGTTGTACGGAATGGTTGTAATGCTCGAATAGATGGGCATGTAAACCGTTCCCGACGGGTCGTCAACGCCCCACCAGATAATGCCGCCTATTTTGTCGGGAAGCCAGTTGCGCGATTGAGCCACAAAGGTAAATCCCGTTTGCTGTGTGGCCGTTGCCCGCTCGTTGCAATATTGTACCCCGTCAACTTTCCAGGTAAGCGGACGCCAGCGGTAAGGCAGATGAAAGGGCCCGGCGCCAATGTCTTTCGACATATCCAGTTCGGTACCTTCCAAGTGATTTCGCATAAAATGCATCATATCCTGCAGGCTTACCTTTTTATCGGGCTTTATCCACAGGGGCATGCGGTTGGTGGCATAGTGGTTTTTGTTGGGGGTGCCGTCGGGAAATCTTTTGTCGTGTTTAACGTATCCTTTTGCGTAGTCCCAGTACTTGTCCATTCCCTTTTTCACATCGTTAAACATGGTCCATACCCTGATTTCACAAAACCGCGCACCACCGAAATCGACGGGTGCATAGGTATCGGAAAAGGAGAAGTTTTTGTCTTTTCCTTTGTACCAGCCTTTTTCGCGTGCAAAGCTGATAACGTCGTCCGAATAGACGGTTTCCACCTCTTTGTTAAAAATTTTGTCAATATCTTTGAATGTGATGGATTTTTTGCCGTCGGCCAGCGGAAAGGTGGTAATGCGTGCCTGGTTGGCATGTCCCGAAACATATCCGTCGGGTATGCGGCGGGCAACCCATACCGCGCCTTTTTCATCTTTACCTTTTCCGATCATTTCCAGTATCCAGGCTTCATCTTTATCGGCAATGGAAAAAGATTCGCCTTCGCTGTAATAGCCGTATTCGGCCACAAGGCTTGTCATCACTTTTATGGCTTCACGGGCGCTTTTTGAGCGCTGCAATGCAATGTAAATCAGGCTTCCGTAATCCACAATGGCATCGGGCTGGTGGTGAAGTTCGGAGCGTCCGCCGTAGGTTGTTTCGCCTATGGAAACCTGGTATTCGTTCATGTTTCCCACCACATTGTAGGTTTCGGGTGCCTGTTCTATTTTGCCGAGGTATTTTCCGGTATCCCATTCATACACATCCATCATGGTTCCGGCAGGCCATTTTCCGGCAGGCCAGTGGTATAATTCACCATAAAGAACGTGCGAATCGGCATTGTATGAAATCATTACCGAACCGTCGGCAGATGCACCTTTGGTGATTAGATAATTTGTACAGGAGAATAAATCCGGCGAATAAAATGTTGTAAATAAAAATATGATTACCGGAATAAAAAATGATTTTTTCATGTTTATTTAATTTTTATGATAAACTTGTTTAAAATTTAATGAATTATCTGAATTAAAAAATATTGGAAACCGGAAAATGAATATCTTTTTAAAAACCCACCCCTACCCCTCCAAGGAGGGGAATAATGGAATTCATTTTCCGGTTTTCAGTAATTTATATTTATTACTCGTGTTAATATCAAACATATTGA
>JALVZH010000258.1 GCA_027022105.1 Bacteroidales bacterium
CATTATCGGTATCATAGTCACCGGTTTTTATCACTCGATTATTTCTCCTGCCGTATTCCTTACGGTAAACCGTAATGTGGGCAGCGGGAACCGGTTTTCCGGTTGTACGGTTCAAAACATAAATATCCAATGTCCTTTCGCCGTTTTTAATAAGGTAACTCAAAGAGGTAACCTGAAACTTTTTGAAAACCACCGTTTTGTCGTCCGAAAAGCTTTTGTCGTCAGAAAGGAAAAGAACATACTGTCCGGCCCGCAATCCCGGCAAATCCAGTTCGGTGGAATGCACCGTGTAATCACCGAAATGAGGCAGCACAAAAGTGTGGTTGTAAACCCCCTTTTTCTTTTTCAAACGGTTCAGGCGCTGTTGTTCTTTCTCATAGCTTTCCGGTTGAATATCAAATTCGTAAGACACAATTTTTACATAAACCGTATCTATGTTTTTATAGCTTGTGAAAATTAGCAACGGCTCCCCGGGTGGTGTCTCGTTTTTTAGCATACAACTCAACGAAGGGCGGTGTATCTTTTTTATAAGTCCTTTCAGCGCTTCTGCCCATTGCGAGCCGGGGTCAACCTTTATGGCTTCCCTGCACACCGTTTCGGCTTTTATCATATTGTCTTTTATGCTTTTGTCATAATTGGGCATTTCCATAATGTAAAAATTGGCAAGCCGGTAGGCCGCCTGTTGTGCTCCTGCACCTGTTTTCACGGTTTCGTAAAGTAGCTGTAAAGCTTTCACATAAGCCTTTGCCGTATAAGGATTTTGCTTTAAATGCTCTTTGATATAGTTAAGCCTGTCGAGGTCGGTGGTAACCAAAGCCGTTGTGTCGCCGTTTTTCAGATGCAGTTCCAGCATATTCTGATACAAATGCAATATCCGGTATTTTGTATCGGTCTCTTCCGGCAGTTTCATGGTAATAAATTCCCGTACCGGAACCAGCAATGCGGTGTCGAGGCTTGCTTTTACAAAATCGAATTGAGAAGCGTCGGAAGTGGAAAAATAATCAATAGCCCGTTCTGCCAGAAGGTCGTACAGAGTGGGTGCCGTGGAAAGGGCTTCGGGTTTAGGGGGAACAACAACGGGCAGATAATCTTTAAGGGAAACCTGTTCCAGCACCTCTCTGTTTTTTACCGATTTCAGATAATAACCGGTTATTTTCGCGACAAACCGGCGTGCGTCCCACAGTTCGGGGGCTTCGTCACTGCCGCCTTCAATATAGCTCCTGTTCATAATTTTGTAGCGATTCCTTTGATAATAGGTCTGATACAGCTCGGCGGTCAACGAGTACAAAATGCTTTTTTCGGGTTCCGAAGCGTAATTCAGTTCCTCCTCCAACAGGCGGATATTTTTCAGCAGGTGTTCTTCTTCAAACGTACCTCTGAGGCTCATCTTATAAATCAAAGCCTTTATCAGTTGCGGTTTGTTGTCCTCTTTTTTGGCCTCACGGTAAATGTTGTCAACAATTTTCAGGGCCGATTTGGGCAGTCCTTTCTTTTTCAGGGTTTCAACCTCTTTCCATTTTTTTTCAAATCCGGAATTACTTCTGTTTTCGGGAATATTTCCTGCAAAAAACAAAACCGTAATCAGCATCACAAGCGCCGTAAAGGGAAGTCGTTTCATAATGAATTTATTTTAGGTTGCTGTAAAATAACAAAAAATGTGCCTTTAATTAAAACACCCTTTTTCCGAAAATATTTTGTGGTGATGTGATGATGATTTCCGGTTTTATTATTTTTTAGGCAGCCGGGTTTATAGTTGCATGCCTTCAGGCATCGCAAGTGCTGTCCGCTATAGTCCGCTGTCTGCCGCTCCCATCCCTGCTGCGGAACTAACCTGACGGATTGGACGCTGATTTGCGGGTAAGGCCTCCGTCACGTTGAGAAAAATACGGTATTAACAATGACAAAACCTGAATCCTTCTCCTTTCCGCACCTCTGTTGAAAATGAAATACTATTATTATGCGGTTGCGGGGTCTTCGCTCATCGCTCAGCCTCCTCGCCGCAAGCCTCACAAGCCCTGCCGGCTGCGGGCTGCCGCTTCCATCCCTGTTGCACCTCCCGTTCTTAATTCAAACATCTGACATCAAACACATTATATCCAAAATGTAACATAAAATATTCAAAATCCCACATCTAAATTATCACATCCAAAATTTCATTACTTTTGAGCCGAAATAAATAAACAAATTGTTTCAAATGGAATATTCCTGAATAACACACAAACATAGGAGGAAGGCCTATGATAGAAACAGTAAAACTTGGAGGACGCCTTAAATGGTATCACATTAACAATCCGTCGGAAGAGGATTTTGAATTTTTGGAAAACACCTTCCATTTTCACCAGCTCGACCTTGAAGACTGCCGTCAGTCAAATCAGCGGCCTAAAATCGACACCTACGACGATTATTACTTTTTAATACTTCATTTTCCCAATTTCGATCACCAAAACCGGTTTGTAAAACCCAAAGAGGTGAAGATTTTCTGGGGAGAAGATTACATTATTACGGTTGGAAAATCGCATTGGGTGGTCAGGTCGGTTTTTGAAGAGGCAAAAGAGCAGGAAAAACGAAACGAACCTTTTGAAATAGCTACCTCCGATGCGTTGCTCTATACCATTCTGGAACGGCTGATGACCGAATCGGTTTACCTGTTGCGAAAAGTGGGACTGGAACTGGAGTTGATAAACCGCGAACTGTTCGACTCCAAACCGGTAAGAACCATTGAGCGACTGTCGGTTACGCGTAAAAACATCATTGTACTGAATACCATGCTGAAACCGCAGCTCAGAGTATTTAACAAATTTGAATCGGGGAATATTGAAGGATATGCCGACAATATGGAAGAGTACTGGGGCAACATCCTTGACTACTACAACAAAATGTGGGACATGATTGAGGATTTCGGCGAGTTGATCGAAGGATTGTCAACAACTTTCGACTCAATGCAGACCAATAAAACCAATGAAATCATGAAGATCCTCACCCTCATATCATCCATCTTGCTGCCGCTTACTTTTATTACCGGTTTTTACGGGATGAACGTTCCGCTGCCGTTTCAACATTCTGAAAATGCCGTTTGGGAAATTCTCGGTATCATGGCGGTTATCTCTGTGGGTATGGTGTTCTATTTCAGAAAAAAGGATTGGATGTAACCCAAAAGATTTTTCTTATGGCAATAGAAAATTTTACGGCTTACAATCCCACGAAGCTTCATTTTGGCAAAGGTGTAGCCGAAAACATCGGCAAATCGGCAAAAAAGTACGGCTCAAAAGTTCTGCTGGTTTACGGTAAAGGTTCTGTAAAAAAATACGGATATTACGATGTTGTGGTCAACAGTCTCCGGCAGGAAGGTCTGGAAATATTTGAGTATTCAGGCATAAAACCTAATCCCGTGGTAGAAGATGTGGAAAAAGCCGCACAACTGGGAAAAGAGAAAAACATTGAGGTGATTGTGGCTTTGGGAGGTGGCAGTGTTATCGATTCTGCAAAAATTATGGGGCTGGCCATTGCCAACAACGAACACCCGTGGAATTTTATGACGTGGCAGGCAAATCCGGTGCGTTCCGTGCCCCTGCTGTGTGTGCTTACCCTTGCCGCCACAGGTACCGAAATGAATGGTGCGGCAGTATTGCAAAACCACACTACCGGTCAAAAGCTGGGCTATGTAAATCCGTTGAACTATCCCAAAGAGTCGTTTCTCGATCCATCTTATACCGTAACGGTTCCCAAAGATTATACGGCATACGGAATTGTTGACCTTATTGCCCATGCTTTGGAAGCCTGGTTCGGAAAAGGTGAGCCGCCGGTTATAGATCGCATTACGGCTTCCATTATCAGCGATGCCATGGAACATGCACATCAGCTGTTGAGTGAGCCTGAAAATTACGATTTGAGAGCCGGCATTATGCTGGATGCCACCCTGGCACTCAACGGATTGACAAGCTACGGCAAGAAAAGCGGCGACTGGGGCGTTCATGCCATTGGCCACGAGTTGTCGTTGCTCTACGATACGCCGCATGGTGCTACACTGAGTATTGCATATCCTGCCTGGCTCAAATTGCAAAAAGAACGTATTCCCAAAAGAATAGGAAAACTGGGCAGCCTGTTGTTCGGCACAAACGACCCTGACAGTACAATTTCCAATCTGGAAGAATTTTTCAAAAAAATTCACGCACCGGTAAGCCTTGAACAAGCCGGAATTCCGGTGTCGGAGCGGGAAACCGTTATTGCACAGTTAACCAAAAACAGGGTTTCGGGAATGCACCACCTGCTCACCCCCGGAGATTACCCCGTTATTACCGACTTTATGATTCATGCATAGAACCTGACCGGATTTTTGTCAAAAGAGGTTATTGATGGAGAAATTTTTAATACAAAAATCAAACGGTGAAATTGTTCCTTTTGACGAACAAAAGCTGCTGCATGCACTCATGCGGTCGGGGGCCCGGCAGGATGAAGCCGAAAAAGTATTGGCCGATGTCAGAAAAATCCTCACCGACGGCATCTCTACCCGGAAAATTTATCAATATGCCTACCGCTCGTTGCGGCGACGCTCGCAAAAAGCCGCCGGTCGCTACCGCTTGAAAAAAGCCATGATGGATTTGGGGCCTTCGGGATATCCTTTTGAAAAATTTGTGGCTAAGTTGCTGGAAGCACAGGGATACGAATGCAGGGTAAACATTATTCAGGAAGGAAAATGTATAAGTCACGAGCTGGATGTGGTTGCGGTAAAAGGTAATGTCCGGTTTATGATAGAATGCAAATACCACAGCGGCACCGGCAAAAAAAGTGATGTTAAAGTGCCGTTGTACATCCGGTCGCGGTTTCAGGATGTAAAAGCCGTTTGGGAAAATCAATATCCGGAAGAAAATTATTATGCAATGGTGGTAACAAATACCCGTTTTACCGATGATGCATTGCAGTATGCACGCTGTGCCGGTATGAAAGCCGTATCGTGGGACTATCCCGAAGGAAACAGCCTGAAAAACCAAATTGACAAAACAGGCCTTCATCCAATAACTACTCTCGGAACATTGAGAAAATCAGAAAAACAGGAACTTATGAATCAGGGTATTGTTTTGTGCCGTGAATTAATCGCACAAAAAGATATATTGAATTTGATGCACATTCATCAACCGAGAATTAATTCAATAATAAATGAAGCCCGGGAAATTATTGCCGGATAATAATAAATTCGCAAATTAAATTTTATTAAAAATTATTACGCATGCGTAGTATTTTAAAAAACTTTTACGATATTTGTGCAAAAATTTCAGATAACTAAATATTTATAAGCATGAAAATACTTGTATTAATCAGTAATGTACCTGATACTACCACTAAGATCAGGTTTACGGGGGACAATACCGCCTTTGACACCACCGGTGTTCAATGGATTATCAACCCCTGGGACGAACTGGCATTAACACGTGCCGTTGAGCTGAAAGAGGCCGGCGGCGTGGAAAAAATTGCCGTTGCCAATGTGGGCACTTCCATTACCGAACCAACGCTTCGCAAAGCCCTTGCCGTAGGTGCAGATGAGGCTTACCGCATTGATGCGGAACCCAAAGACGCCTATTTTGTTGCCAAACAGCTTACTCAGGTGGCCGAAGGTTACGACCTGATTATGGCCGGAATTGAGGCTTCCGATTATAACGGTTCCGGTGTTGGCGGAATGCTTGCCGAATTGTTGGGAATTAACTCTGTTTCCGCAGTTTCGGGAATTGATATCGAAAACGGCGAATTGCGTATCCACCGCGATATTGACGGCGGTTCGCAACTGCTTTCCATACCCACACCCGTGCTGGCAGTGGTTCAAAAAGGAATAGCCATCGACCCGAAAATTCCCGCCATGCGCGGCATTATGATGGCTCGTAAAAAACCGCTTAATGTCCTTCCGGCCATCGATGCAGAGCCGAGAACGGAGTTTTTGAGCTACGAACTTCCCGCACCCAAAGCAGCCTGCAAAATGGTGGATGAAGAAAATGCCAAAGAGCTTATCAGACTGTTACACGAAGAGGCCAAGGTTTTGTAAAAGAGCTATTTATTTTAACCATTAAAAAAGAGAAAAATGTCAGTATTAGTATATACAGAAAACTGGGACGGCAAATTCAAGAAACTGAGTTATGAAATTGTTTCGTTTGCCGCTGCCATTGCAAAAGAGATGAACACAACCGTAACGGCACTTTCCATCGGACATGTTGCCGGAGATGAGTTGAAATCACTGGGAAAATACGGTGCCAACAAAATATTGGATGTTCAGGACGACCGTTTTGAGTCGCTCGACAACAAAGCGCTGGCCGAAGCAGTGGCCAAAGCCGCCAAAGCTGAAGATGCAAACCTTGTAATTTTTGCCCACAACAACGAAGGAAAAGCCATTGCACCCCGCGTTTCCATAAAACTGGAAGCGGGAATGGTTTCGGGTGTTACAGGTTTGCCTGTAAATTACGACCCTTTTACCGTTAAGAAAAAGGTATTTACCCAGAAGGCTTTTGCCAATGTGGCCATAAAAACGGATGTAAAGGTCATCACCTTTGCACAAAACTCGTTTGAGATTGTTGAAAATCAGACGGATGTTGCCGTTGAAACATTCGACCCGCAGATTCCCGACGACATGTTCGTTACCAAAGTGCTGGATACTCATAAAGTTACCGGCAAAGTGCTGCTTACCGATGCCGAAGTTGTGGTTTCCGGCGGACGCGGTATGAAAGGGCCCGAAAACTGGGGAGGACTGGAAGAGTTGGCCGACCTGCTGGGAGCCGGACTTGCCTGTTCGCGTCCCGTTTCCGACGAAGGTTGGCGCTCGCACGAAGAGCATGTGGGACAAACCGGTAAGATTATCGCTCCCAACCTCTATTTCGCATTCGGAATTTCGGGAGCCATTCAGCACCTTGGCGGTGTTAGCTCATCAAAATACATAGTTGCCGTAAACAAAGACCCGGAAGCACCCATCTTTGAAGCTGCCGATTATGGCATTGTGGGAGATGTGTTTAAGGTAATTCCTCAATTTATCGAAGCGGTAAAAGAGATGAAAGCTGCTAATTAATAGGAAAGCTGATTTTATTAGTGTAAAAAATCCCGGGGTTTTGCTTCGGGATTTTTTTTATCGCCGAAGTTTATATTTTTCAGACCTTTGCAGCCTAAATTTCAATTATGAACATTGCATCATTGGTTTCGGGAGGGGTGGACAGCTCGGTAACAATACCTTTGCTGAAAGAGCAGGGGTACGACCCGCATATTTTTTATATCAAAATAGGAATGGAAGACGAACCCTCTTTTATGGATTGTCCCGCCGAGGAGGATATAGAAATAACCACTTGGATTGCAAAAAAATACGGCTGCCGGTTCGATATTGTTGACCTGCAAAAAGAGTACTGGGACACCGTTGTTAAATACACCATCAACACGGTAAAACAGGGTTTGACTCCCAACCCCGACATTATGTGCAACCTGCTCATCAAATTCGGGGCTTTCAACGACAAATACGGCCACCAATTTGATAAGATCTCAACCGGTCATTATGCCAATACTTACGAAACCGGTGAAGGCGTTTTTCTGTCCACCGCTGCCGACAGGGTGAAAGACCAGACCTATTTTCTCGGTCAGATTACCTATCCCCAGCTTCAGAAAGCCATGTTTCCCATTGGCCACCTGCCCAAAAAAGAGGTGCGCAGCCTTGCCGAAAAGATGAAACTGCCCAGTGCACACCGTCCCGACAGTCAGGGTATCTGTTTTCTCGGCAAGATTAATTACAGCGATTTCATTCGAAAGTATGTGGGTGAAAAACCGGGCGATATTATTGAGCTGGAAACCGGAAAGATTCTTGGTCAACACAGGGGATTTTGGTTTCATACCATCGGTCAGCGAAGGGGATTGCGACTGGGGGGAGGCCCCTGGTTTGTGGTGAAAAAAGATGCGGAAAAAAACATTATTTATGTTTCCAACGGATACGACCCCGTTAGCCAGTACAGCGATACCATTTGGCTGGAAGGATTGCATTTTTTAAATCCCAACCATGATTATTCGGAACTAAAAGAGATAAAATTCAAAATCAGGCACCAGCCCGAATTTACTTCGGGAACACTGGTACGCGACAAAGAGGGCATCCGCATTGTTTCCGATGTGAAAATATCGGGTATTGCCCCCGGGCAGTTTGCCGTTATTTACGATACACAGGAAAAAACATGTATCGGAAGCGGAATGATAGCCTGGCAACGGGATGTCAGGTAATTTGATCAGAATACTTGACAATTAAAAAAAGAATAGAATGAAGTTGTTTAAAGTTAACGTGATGAAAATGAGTATAAAAATGAAAAAAACTATACCCTTCACCCTTCTTACCATAGCATTTTTTATTTCATCCCTGCTGCCCGCCCAGCAGCTGAAACCCGACTGGCGCAAACTGCATTACCTCTCGGAAGAGGAGATGAACACCCCGCTGTCAACCGGTCGTAACTTTACACCAACCGATCCGCCGGAAGGTTTTGTGCGCAATGTTGCCGAATTTGATGAGATGCAGGCTGTACTGGTGCGTTATCCCTTTGGTGTTCCGCTTTCCCTCATTCGTGAAATGGCTGAAAACGACACGGTAATTACCATTGTGGCCAACGCTGCCGAGCAAAATACCGTTACTTCAATGTACCAGAACAACGGCGTTGACCTGAACCACTGCAAGTTCCTGTATGCGCAAACCGACAGCTACTGGGTACGCGATTACGGTCCGTGGTTTGTTTTCGACGGGGATTTGAACGCCGGAATTGTGGACTTTCCATACAACCGTCCCCGCCCCAACGACAACAACATACCCGCTGCCGTGGCCAATTACCTCGGGATAGATTTGTACGGAATGGATTTGACACACACGGGTGGAAATTATATGTGCAGCGGCATGGGACAGGCAGCTTCCACCGATTTGGTATATGACGAAAATCCGTCGCTGACGCACGAACAGATTGATACCCTGGTTCACGATTACCTCGGTATTGATACTTACCATGTTACCCTTGACCCGCTGGGCGATTACATAAAACATATTGACTGCTGGGGAAAGTTTCTTGCACCCGACAAGGTGCTCATCGGGCAGGTGCCGCCTTCCGACCCGCGTTACAACGATTATGAAATGGTGGCCGCCTATTTTTCCAACCAGATTAGTTCGTGGGGCGATTATTATAAAGTTTACAGGGTTTTTACACCGGGAAATTCACAGGTTACACCCTATACCAATTCGTTGATATTGAACAACAAGGTTTATGTTCCCGTTACCGGCAACCAGTATGATGCGGATGCTTTGGCCATTTACGAAGAGGCTATGCCGGGTTACGAAATTATCGGGATACAGTACAGCGGCTGGCTGAATACCGATGCCCTGCATTGCCGTACCAAGGGGGTAGCCGATACCAAAATGCTCTACATTTGGCATGTTCCTTTGCTGGGCGATGTTCCTTATCAGGAAAACTTTGAAATAGAGGCCGATATTTATAACGCCGGCGGACAAAGCGTTTATACCGATTCGGCATTGATTTATTACAATGTTAACGGCGGAACCTGGCAAACGGCAACACTATCACATCAGTACGGTTATTACTGGAACGGAAGCATTGGCGGATTTTCGCCCGGCGATACGGTTCGTTATTACCTTTTTGCCGCCGACCATTCGGGAAGAAGAAGTTTTCAGCCGCGGATGAATGTGAACGACCCGCACATGTTTGTCGTGGGCCCGTGGCAGGGCACTGCCCTTGTATTTTCGCCCGATACCGTCTGGTTCCAAAACCAACAACAGATGTTTGACGGAATTACCCTGGATATTGTTAACGTTTCGCCCGACAGTGTAAACATTACCGGTATTCAGGATTTCGGATATATGTTTCCTTGGCATATCGATACACTTCCCCCGCTTCCTTACGGCCTGCCTCCGGATGATACGCTCACACTTACGGTTTATTGCGACCCTTACGTATCGGCACCGCAAACAATGCTGTACGATACCATTCATATTTATGCCGGAGATGATGTTTTCGGTGAACCGACCATGGCCGACAGTGATGTGTTAGACGGCTTTAAGGAAGTTGAAAATAGCGGATTCAGCGTTTATCCCAATCCGTTTTCAAAACGGTTGCTGTTCCGGCCAAACGAAACAGTGAAAGGCCCGGCAATCATTGATATTTACAACGGACAGGGAAAACAACTGATTCATAAAACAGTATGGTTTAATCCGGGTAAATCTGTAATAATAAATACTTACGATTTCAAATACCTTTCCCCGTCAGGTGAAATTCTTTTTTACCGCATAACCACAGGAGAGAAACGGTTTACAGGCAAAATTATTTATCTTCCGTAACCAGCAGCCGATTGAGCGTTAAACATCTGAATATTTCTTATTTACAATTGAACCCGGAATTCTTTTTAGTTTACCTGATTCTTTTACCAATTTTTCTATTGAATTATCCAAATTTTTATTTTCATTTACCTCGTTTTAATAATCTGTCAGCCAAATCATTCTTATGTTCTTTATCCCCCACTTGTTTCTTTTATCTTTTATCTTAAAAATATCCTTCCCTCTTCTTCTGCTCCATACTGGCTTCCTGGTCAAAATCGATAACCCGTGTGGTACGTTCCGATTTGGTAACCGTCATCATCTCTTCCACAATTTTTTCTATGGTGTCGGCTTCCGATTCAATGGCACCTGTAAGCGGGTAACAACCCAGTGTTCTGAAACGAACTTTTTTCATTACGGCTTTTTTCCGCATCTCTTCGGGCATCCGGTGGTCATCCACCAGTATCAGGTTGCCGTCAACCTCCACTACCGGACGTTCTTTGGCAAAATATAACGGTACGATGGGGATGTTTTCCAAGCGGATATACTGCCAGATGTCCAGTTCCGTCCAGTTGCTCAGCGGAAAAACCCGGATGCTTTCGCCTTTGTGGACTTTTGCATTATAAATATCCCACAGCTCAGGGCGCTGGTTTTTCGGGTCCCACTGATGGTATTTATCACGAAAAGAGTAAATACGCTCTTTGGCACGGCTTTTCTCTTCATCGCGACGGGCACCACCGAAGGCTGCGTCGAATTTGTACTTGTCTAATGCTTCCAGAAGTGCCTGGGTTTTCATCAGGTCGGTATGTACTTTCGAACCGTGGGTAAAAGGGCCCACTCCCTGTTCGTAGGCTTTTTTATTGTAATGCACAATCAGGTTCCAGCCTTTTTCTTTTACATAAGAATCGCGAAATTCGATCATCTCACGAAATTTCCATTTGCTGTCAATATGCATCAACGGAAAGGGAACTTTTCCCGGATAAAATGCTTTCTCTGCAAGCCGTACCATCACTGATGAGTCTTTCCCGATGGAATAGAGCATTACCGGATTTTCAAACTCGGCAGCTACCTCCCTGATAATATGGATGGATTCGGCTTCAAGTTCTCTTAAATTGGACAGGATGTATTTTTTACTCATTGTTTTACTTTTTGAACCCCGGCAAAATTAATAATCCCAGCTAAACGGTAACCATTCCCGAAGCGGCAAGCGATTTGATTATCAACACCAGTCCGAAGATAATCAACGCTATCCCGGCAATTTTGTTTATGGTTATTAAAAACTTGTCGGTAATATGTTTTTTGATTTTTGAAGCAAGATAAACTTTGGCAATATCCGAAAGGAATACAACCGAAAGCGTTCCCGAAAAAAAGAGAATAATGTCAACGATTGTATCCATAAAAGGAGCTGCCACCCCAAGCACCACCGTAGGCCAAAAAAGCCATACAAACGGATTGGCAATATTCAATAGGAATCCTTTGGTAAGAAACACCATAAAGTGAGGCTCTTTGTTGTTTACAATCTCTTCCGAACTGTTTTGTACTTCTGTTTTGTGCTTGTAGGTAACCACCCCGATAACAATGAGGATAATACCCCCCACAATGCCGAACCACTGGTGGCTGTTTACATTCTTCATAATGGCATGAGCACCCCAAATGGATACCGTAACCACAAAAACATCGTTGAGAAAAACACCTAGGGCCAGTTGAAACCCTTTCCAGAACCCGCGGTGAATCCCCGTTTGAATAAGGGCGAAAAAAGCCGGGCCGAATCCGAAAAAGAAAGCCAGTGTAAAACCCAAGAGAATGCCTTCGAAAAACGGATTCATCGCTACTGCCGGTTATTGAATATATTTTTTACTCTTCAAAAACTCTTCCCACTCGGAAATACGCCGGTTTTTCAATACCCGGGGAAATTTATTGGCACTACCCACCTTTCCTTTCATCTCCATATATTCCAGAAAAGCCGAAGGTGGCAATACCTCAACAAAAACATCTCTGATAGCCTCCAACCGTTCCACACGGTAATCATCATTCAGGTTTTTTAAGTAGCCGTCTATTTTATCGGCTGCAAGTTTCGGATCCAAATCACTTTCGGTACCTATATACCAGCGGTGGGCAAACATTCCTTTATAGCGAAATGCCATAACGGTAAATTCTTTCACCTCAATATTCAGTTCGTGCTGCAGCATCTCAATGGCGCGGTTCATGTTCTCCTGCGAAAGATGCTCACCGCAAATGCTCAAAAAATGCTTTGTCCGCCCGGTAATCTGTATTTCGGCATACCGTTTGTCAATCACTTTAACCGTATCGCCTATCAGGTACCGCCATGCACCGGCATTGGTAGTCATCAGCAGGGCATAATCCCTGTTCTCTTCCACCTGGCCAATGGTAAACGACTGAGGATTTTCAATAATATTTCCGTCATCGTCAAAGTTCTCGTCGTTAAACGGTACAAACTCAAAGAAAATTCCGTTATCGAGTACCATGTCCATACCCTTAGTATTCAACCTTTTCTGAAAAGCAACATACCCTTCCGAAGCCAAATAAGATTCATTATACATCATCGGTTTCGAGAAGAGTTTCTCAAAACTTTTCTGGTAAGGGGCAAACGAAACGCCGCTGTGTACATATACTTTCAGATTGGGCCATATATCGTGAATACTGTTTGCGTTGTATTCTTTAATAATCCGCTCCATAAGAATCTGAACCCATGCAGGCACACCTACAATGATACCTATATCCCACGACGGTGCCTTTTTCACCATTTCGTCAAGTTTTGAAGCCCAGTCCGTCTGTTTTGAAATCCTTCTTCCGGGTTTATAAAAATGCTGAAACCAAAAAGGGATGTTTCCTGCCGTAATGCCCGACAAATCGCCTTCGTAATAGGTTCCGTTGTATTGCAGGTGGGTGCTGCCACCTATCATCAATATTCCCTTTTCATAAAAATCGAGCGGAAATCCGTATTGCACCATTGAAACAAGCTGCCTGATACTGGCACGTTTTATTCCTTTAAGCATATCCGAGGTTACAGGAATATACTTGCTCGATGCTTCCGATGTGCCCGAACTAAGGGCAAAATATTTTACTTTTCCGGGCCAGGCAACGTAAGTTTCGCCGTTGAGTGTCCGGTACCACCAGCGTTTGTACATTTTGTTGTAATCGTGCACCGGTACCTTGCTGCGGAAAGCAGCCACAGGGTCGGACGACGAAAGTATTTCATCAAAATGATAATGTTCGCCAATGGCCGTAAACTGTGCCTTCCTGAGCAACTTTATTAGTTGTTTGTTCTGGGATTTTACCGGATCTATACGGTTCTTTTTCAACTCTTCCGGCATATTTCGCAAAGAATATGCGCTTTTTATAAGACTCCCTAACAGTGGCATATTTTCATGTTATGTTCGTCCGCAAATGTACGCCAATTTTTTATTATTAATTATTTGGGTATGTAACTCCCGTTTTTCGGTATTACTTTATTGTTTTGGGCGGCCGGGCGGGCTCGTAGTTGCATGCCTTCAGGCATCGCAAGTGCTGTCCGCTTGTAGTCCTCGCCGGCAGGGCTGTTCGGCTAAAATGCGGCTGCGGGGTCTTCGCTCATCGCTCAGCCTCCTCGCCGCAAGCCTCACAAGCCCTGCCGCCTGCGGGCTACCGCTTCCATCCCTGCCGCACTTCCCGTTCTTAATTCTAACATCTTACATCGGATATCTAACATCATAAAGGTTGATAAACACCGATTTGCATGCATACCCCCAGCAGATTTATACGCACGGCTGACTCCTGCCAATCATTCTCCCGTAAAACAGAAATACCCGGGAATAATGCCTGCCGTTATCGTATCAACGGGCACGCCCGAGGTGGAATAGACATACACCTTTCCGGGTCGCATAAAATCAATGGCATCGGAAACATAAAGCAGGTGGGAAGCGGGGTCAGTCCCGACGGCATAAAAAAGCCTCTCGCCCTGTACAATCAGCGGCGTTGCATCCGGACTGTTGTCCGATACCGCCATTTTATAAACTCCGGCACCATTCAGCGCCCCTCCCGACCAGGTGTTGTACAGATAAAAAAGCGTATCACCGCTGCCGTTGATGCTCAGGTTTGAAGGGGAAGCATTGATATCGGGAAAATCATACCTGTTTTCTATCAATAACGTTTCCGCATTAATCTTTAACAGCGACGCATTTTCCTGTCCGTAGGGGCTGCCCTCGCTGCCACCGTCGCACAACACCCACAGTTTCCGGTTTTTATCCATCACCATGCTGTTGGGCTGCTTTCCGGTGGTAATGGAATCGACCACCTTGTCGGAATTGGCATCAATTACCAACACCTTATTGTCGTACGACCAGCAATTGACGAACACCCTGTTGCCGTAAGAGAGCATTTGCTCCGACGGGTGTTGGTAAAAACCGGAATTATGGTTATCTATTGAAATTCTTCCGGTTATGGAATCGGCTTCCAAATCCACAACATAAATTGTTTTGGCATACAGGTCGGAAACATAGGCTTTGGTACGGTTGATAAAATGGATATACCTTGGCGAAGTGAATCCGGTTATCTTTCCTGCGTATTTGAATGTGTGAATGTTAATGATGTAAATTTTACCCGAATTATTCACCACAATATATCCCAGCGAATCGCGTACAGCCATGCTGTAAGCCACATCCCCCAGCGGCAAAGCATTGGTTTTGTAAAATACATCGTTCAAAACCTCTTTTGTTTCGGGATTGTAGTACGTAAGCGAGGAATTTCCGTACATAAAATTACCTTCGTTTACCACAAACACCGCCTTCCCTTTCCGGTTTTCATTCAGACGGTCGAAATCGTGAAGCAGGTCATCATCCATACAGCCCTGAAAGAGTGCAAGAAAGAAAAGGAAAAGTAATATTTTTAATACGGTTCTCATTTCAGATGAATTGTCAGTTGCAACAAATAGTTTCTTCCCGGCATGGGACGCCCCAGTACCGACCGGTATTCTTCGTTAAACAGATTGTAAATTTTCAGTTGCAGCGAAAAATCCGCTTTTTTTATCCCGAAATCTTTCGACAAATAAAGGTTGTTCATAAAATAGGGGTAGAGCCAATCGCGTCGTGTGAGGTTATTGGTGGAAGTGGTGTATCGCTCGCTGTACGAATTGTTTACATAATCCAGCTTAAATCCTTTCCAAAGCAGACTTATCATAATATTTCCCGAATGTACCGGAATATAGGGCAGCTGTTTACCCACAGCATCGTCGCCCCACTTTTCGGGATTTCCGAAATTCAAACTGCGCGTAAAAGCATAATTTCCATTGAGAGCAACCGTAACCTTTTTCCAGCGGGCTTTTGATTTAAATCCGAAAGAGAGCCCTTTGGCAACCACCTTTTCCACATTTTGGGCCTGCCAATATCCTGCTGGTGCCGGAAGCCACAAAATCCAGTTGTTGATGTTATTGTAAAAAATCTGAATTTGAGGATAAAAAAGCAGATTGCCCCTCCCCGTTTGATATTCTGCCGAGGCTTCCGCAGAAATTCCCTCCTCCGGTTTTAATGCAGGATTTCCTCCGGGCTGCCAGTAAAGATCGTTTAAGCCGGGATAACGAACATTTCGCGCAATATTTCCGTTAATTGTCCAGTTCGATTTTTTTCCGGCCAGCCATGTGAATCCGGCATAACCTATTAGCGGTAACGATACTCCCCCTGCCCTTTCTTTGCGTACCAAAACCGCCGTAGAGAACCTTTCCGTCCATTTTCCGTTCCACGAAATCATGGCTTTGTGTTCCCTGCGTATTTTGTCATATCCGGTCAGCCGTACACTGTCGAGCGTTGCAACACTGTGGTAATTAAAATCGTAACCAATCTCTATGCTCTGTTTTTCCGAAAGTGCATAACGGTAACCGGCATGATTGTAACTGCTGAATATCTTTGAAAAAGCATTGGAAGCATAAACAAATCCCTGCCCCGATATTAAATTCTGCACCAAATATTGCATTTTCTTACAGGTGAACCCGGAACTTACGGTCAGCTTACCTTTTTCGCCGAGGTATGTATAACGGACATTTCCTCTGTGAACCGATTCGTATTGTTTGTTGATGTTGGAATAATCATCGCCCTCGTAGGTGTTAAGCCGAGGCAGAGAGCGTTGTGTGTTTTGGTACCAGTAAACAGCCGTAAGCAATCCGTTTTTATGAAGGTTCAGATTAAAAAACTGCTGTATTCCGTAAATATGATAACCGGCATGTTCGTTTTTTACCACGGGATAATCGTATGCTCCGGTTTCGGGATTAAGGGTTGCAATATTTTTGTTTTTAAAACTAAAATCGTTTTTCGACTGTATATCATAAACCCTTGTGTCGGAATTAATTGATTTTCCGGCTATTCCTATTTTAATAAAATTATTGAACGTGGAATAGCTTCCGGCGGAAGTGAGAAAATCGAGTGAAAAAGGTCGGCTTCCGTCGGCTTTTGTCTTTAAAAGAACCGCACCTCCCAATGCCCCGGAAGTTTCGGAAAGGGTGCTGTTTCCGGGTTTCAGGGTTACATCGTCGAACAGAAAAACCGGCAGCAGCGAAAAATCCACCTGTCCCAGCATGGGCGACCGAATGCTCATTCCGTTCCACAATACATCGGTATGGCTGGCGGCTGTTCCCCGGAACGAAACCGTAGAGAGCGCTCCCCTGCCTTCGTTTTTTATAAAAACCGTTGAATGGGCATCCAGCAGGTCGGACATGGATACCGCCCGTTCGTTTTGCAATACCAATGTGTCTATTTGCATGGCAACCATTCCGGCAGGATGTTCCGGTTTGGCTGAAAATATCTCCAACTGGGGGATGTATAAAGTATCCGGCGGGTCATCTGCAAATGCAGTAACACAGAGCATTACAATTACTATGGTCAGCAGGTGTTTCATTATCGATGCTTTACCATAATCCTTTGAACAAAAGAGCCGTTGCCTGTGAATGTTTTTATAAGATAAAAGCCGTTGGTCAGACCCGAAACAGTAACATCAACAGTTGACCGTCCGTTGAAATGCTCACTGAAAACAACCTGTCCGGTAAGGCCGGTAATTGTAACGGAATAAATCCCGGTATTATCTTTTGTTTTCAGGTGTATCACTTCATTTGCAGGCACGGGCCAAACGGTGAGGTTTTTCTCTTTTTTTTCGTATGAAACAAAACCGGGACCGGAAGCCTGATGTATCACGCCCACGGCATTCAGGTCGAAACCTCCTGTCCAGAAAGGGGTTGGCCACGGGTCGTTTATTATGTTTCCCTGTGAATCGTAGGATGCAAAAGCCGGATTTATATCACCCGTTACATCAATTATTTTTACATAAACTATGCTGTCAATGTTGATTTCCGCGCTGTCTTTCAAATCATCCAAATCGAAAGGGGTGCCGTAATCAACGGGGTATTTGCCGGCCAGATTATGAATGTCATCCGGGTTCAACTGTCCGAAGGTTTCAATTTGTACCGTATCCTGCGTTTGGGAAACCGCCGGGAACCTGACAAAGTGAACACCGTCGCTGCTAACCTCCACAAATGCCAGTTCGAGATAATAATTGAAAGGCGGTTGCTGGTATTGAAATCCGTTTTCAAACACGGCAAAGTCGTATCCGGGGCCGTTGGCTATGGGTTTGTCAAAAGTCAACAGGGCGCTTCCGCCATCGCCAAGGCTTACAACGCTCATGTTGTTTTGGGGATATCCCGTGGCATCCGCCGGATTTCCGAAAAAAGCCTTGTTGGATGTGGAATCTCCCTGCGTGTAAGTTTGGGTTGTATCTTCAATATCAATGTATCCCCGCTTTACGGTACATCCGGCAGCCCAGGCCACAATAATGCTGCTGTCTTTGTGGATGGCTCCCGATTCTGCGGGATTAAAAAAGTAAGCTTGCTGCGGCCATGCAGCAAAACCGCTGAGAGAAACGAGCAGTATAATCAGTGTCTTTTTCATAAAGGTAAAAAACGGATGCCGGCCATCAACCCGGCACCCGCCTTGATTTATTGAATAACAACTTTTTCCGTTGTTCTCCGGTTATTTTGGATTACCGTCAGCATATAAATTCCTTTGGGAAGTGAAGAGACATCCAGCAGGTTGACAGTGCCGGTTGCTTCGGTGCTTACCACACTGTTTCCGGTAACATCCGACAACATTATGCGGGCACCCGCAGGTGCTTTAACGGTTAACAGGTTGTGGGCTGGATTGGGATAAAATGCAAAATCAACCGTACTGTTTTTCCGTACGCCATTGGTAACATCATTGAGGTTGTCAATACAAAAATAGGCAGGGGTATTCATTCCGTAATCACCCGTATCCGACGAAGAAAGGCTGAATGTAAGGCTGTCCACATTGCCGAGGCCTGTTAACTCCACATAGTCCCAGTAATCAACAATGTAATCCTGACTGTTGTCGGAAAAACGGTAGTCGGCAAGGTAGTAGGTTACCGAATCGGTAAACTGTCCTTGGTAATAGCCGCGAATGATAAGCATAAACCAGTCGGGGTCGTCACCGCTTTCGCCTCCGAATTTTTTTGCATAGGTATCGCCGTCGCGCATAGAGAGTGCTGCGTAAGTCGAATTGGTTACAAACACCCCTTTTACCGTTCCGCCGGCCAGCGGTTCCTGAAGTTTTACCCCCACCGGTATGGGATCATAGGTGCCGCTCATCCAGTCGGAAGGCACATGAGCCACGGCATAGTTCGAAGAGCCGTTAACACCGTCTCCGGGAAAAGCACTGTACTGGTTTATCCAGCCGGGGGTGGTGTTGTCGGTAATATTGGAATAGGAAAATCCGTCCCAATAACCGTAAGCAGTGTCGTAGCTGTTGCCAAACCATGCGCTGCCGCTGACAAATCCGCCGCTCAAATCGGAACCGTTCCAGTACGACTCGGGTTCCAGTATCAGGTCATCGAAGGTGCTCACCTGGGCATTCATTGCCACAGGCATAAAAAGCGCCAAAGCGAAAATGACGCTCAAAAAGTAATTTTTTTTCATTTTTTAAAGTTTTTAGTTAAACATTACAAAAATTTTAACGACTGCCCTTTGGCGGTCTTTTCACCAACAGACAAAACAGTGCTGTCGGTGAAGCAATTTTCGTAAGCTAACCGGATTCTAAGTGGGAAGAAGTGATGAGTTTCCTCCAGCTTTTCGCCCGAAAGCTTCGAAAAAAACGATAATGGCAGGTCTTCCGGCTCATCGCTCTCCGGCAGGCCTTCCCATCCCCTGCTTGGGGACAGTGGCAAAGAGTTGCCGGAGCATTTAAGCGATTTACGGCTGCGGGGACAGCTCCTGCTTCTCACAGGATTCCCTTAACCATCATCGTGGCAAATATACACTATTTTTTTCAGCACAAACAAGGTTTATCCTTGAACTTGTTTAGAGTCTTTTATTTGAATCATTGGTAAAATATTGCAAACCGGAAAGATGAATAAATTTTTTTAAAACCCACCCCTGCACCCCTCCAAGGAGGGGAATAATGGAATTCACCTTTCCGGTTTGCAATATTTTATGGTTATTCTGATTGTTGAGACTTCAGAAAAGTTCCTTAGTAGGTCTTTGTCATATGTTCGGGTACTACCAGAATAAAATCGGCAAGATTTTTATTTTTTGTTTCAAGCGAATCAATTTGGGGTTGCTCTACCGAAGAGACGGTTACTATTTTCAACCCCGGTTTGTATTGATTCAAATGCCACAAAATACCCTGAAAATTATCGGAATGATACGAACCGTTGTAATGGATAAACAGTTTTCCTTTTTCCATGTTGCCGGCAATATTGTAAGCCATGGTGGCATCTTTTATGGCCTGTGCTTTGGCAAGGTTGGGATTGGCATGTCCCATCTCTTTCATCATCTCCATCATGTCTTTGTAACATTTCACCTCGGGGTCGTACTTTATGGGTAACGGCGCTATGTACGAACGTGCTTCCGCCGAAAGGCTGTCCAACGCTTCAAAACCGTGTTTATACACCAGCGAGGCATACCTTCTCGGGATATTGGTGGCAACAAACGGAATGTGTTTTTCTTTTGCAAATTCAACGAGCGGTTTGTAATCGGTTTTGTAATTGGGCCACAGGCGGGCTTCGTCTTCAAAACTTTTTTTAGAAATCTCACCGGTCAGGTATTCGTTCAATATTAATTGGTTGTCAGCTTCAAACATCTCGGCACCCAATATGATGTTTCCGTTTTTTTCGGCATAAAGCGTTTGTGTTATTTCGTATTCCATCCAGTGGCAGATGGGGTTGTTGTGCTGTTCACCGATAAAAAGGACATCGGCATCCTTTGCAGCTTTAATTATTTTTTTAAAGGTTACCTTTTTACCGTTTTTATCGAAAAACCGGTAAGCGGGTTTGTCGTTTTTAAATGCCGTTAACATGGCAAACAACAGGATGATAAAGGATAATTTTTTCATGTGTATAAAGTTTTAATTCATCAATTATTTCCTTAACTATTAATTAAAGTTTTTAAAATTAATGTAATGAACAAGTGTTATAAAATATTGGATAACTGTAAAATGAGTGTCTTTTATAATAAACCCACCCCTGCACCTCCCGACGTAAAGTCGGGACAGGCTCTCCGAGGAGGGGAATTCTCGTTTCCAATGCAATTTTCTTAAATATTTTAATTTCTTATTCCAATTATTTTATTTTGGAACTACCTGTTTTTTTTCTTCAACTTTTCTTCATAAAAAGTAAACGGCAACAGCGATTCTATTCCGGCGACTTTGTGCACAGGCCCTTTTTCGCCGGCCATCAGGATATCAATGGGTGCATTCTGCCGTTTTTCGGTTTCGGCTATCACCTGGCGGCAGGCACCGCAGGGGGGCAAAGGTCCTTCGATGGAAAAATTGTCGGAACGGGCCGTAATGGCAATGGATTTTACCTTTACGTCAGGATATTGCGATTTGGCATAAAACAAGGCTACCCTTTCGGCACAAAGCCCCGACGGGTAGGCTGCATTTTCCTGATTTCCCGCCGAAATCACTTCGCCGTTTTCCAACAACACAGCCGCTCCCACATGAAATTCGGAATAGGGTGCGTACGATTTGTTTACAGCCTCAACGGCTTTTTCGAGTAACATGTGCTCCTTTTCCGGAAGCGCTTTGCTGCTCTCGTACTCTTCAATCTCTATTTTTAAAGTCTTGATAGTCATCTTGAATTTTTTTCTAAAATACCAATTTATTCCATACCGCCAAATGTCATTAAATATGCCTTGATAAATCCGTCCAAATCGCCGTCAAGAACGGCATTTACATTTGAGGTTTCGTAATTTGTACGCAGGTCTTTCACCATTTTGTAAGGATGCAACACATACGATCTGATTTGCGACCCCCACTCTATTTTTTTCTTGCTGTCTTCAATTTTTGCCTGTGCCTCCTGTTTTTTTCTCAACTCTATTTCGTACAGTTGCGATTTAAGCATTTGCAATGCCTTTTCACGGTTTTGCTGTTGCGAGCGGGTTTCCTGGCATTCCACAACCAGTCCCGAAGGTTCGTGCCGCAACCGCACCGCCGTTTCCACCTTGTTTACATTCTGGCCTCCCGGACCGCTGGAACGGAATGTGTCCCAACTGATGTCGGCGGGATTTATTTCAATTTCAATGGAATCGTCAACAACAGGATAAACATACACCGACGCAAATGAGGTGTGGCGACGGTTGGCCGAGTCGAACGGCGAAAGCCGCACCAGCCTGTGTACGCCGTTTTCGCCTTTCAGATATCCGAAAGCAAAAGGCCCTTCAAATTCAAGCGACACCGATTTTATTCCGGCCACATCACCCTCCTGAAGATCAAGTTCTTTAACTTTGAAATTATGCCGCTCGCCGTACCTGATGTACATGCGCATCAACATCTCGGCCCAGTCCTGGCTCTCGGTACCGCCGGCCCCCGCATTGATTTTCAAAATGGCATTCAGCCGGTCTTCCTCTTTGCCGAGCATGCGCAAAAACTCGAGCTCTTCTATTTTTTTCAGGGTGGCGTCATACTGGGCATCCAGCTCCTCCCTGCTTCCTTCGCCTTCCAGAAAAAACTCTTCAAGGATTACCAAATCGTTGTACGCCGATTCGGCATCCGAAAATTTATCTACCCAGCTTTTTTTCTCTTTTATCTTTTTAAGCACAAGCTGTGCCTGTTTGGGGTCATCCCAAAATCCCGGATCCTGAGTCTTTTCTTCCTCTTCTTCTATTTCCATCAACTTGCGGTCGATGTCAAAGATACCTCCTCAAGGCCTCAAGCCTTTCACCCGTTTCTTTTCTTCCTTCCTGTGAATACATATTTTTACGTTTTTGTAAAAGGCAAAAATAGGTTATTTTTTATCATAAAACACTATTTTGACCGGCAGAGGCTGATTCCTACAATGCAATATATTCTAAGAGATTCGATGTGTTCAGATTTCCTACTGCTATTTCTATAACGGTCTAATTATTTTAATTTTGAAAAATATACGATAAGTTTAGATGAAAAAATGATCCCGTTGCAATATTATTTTTCTTATAATTTTTAGAATAAATGTAATAACCCAGTAAAAATTGAAATTCGAATTTTCTGATAAAAATTGTTAACCCTATACTTGTCTTTCCGCCGTAAACCATTCCCTGATAAGGAAAATAAAAATTGTATTTGTCATGTATATCTATATTTCCTGCCAGCGGACCTGCTTCAAAAAAGAACGTTCGGTGTGTCTGTCTTAAATAATACCGTAAAGTTGTTTCAAACAACATGTGATTATATGTAACTTCAGTTTCTAATGAATCCGATAAAAAATGTGAAAGTAAAATATTTATATCGGCACCCAACATCCATTTTTCTGCAATAAAATAACCGAACTGAGGTTGAAAATTAAAACGGTATTTCTTTAAATCGTAATTAATCGTTGGCATAGAAATACTTAATCCCACAAGTTTGTTCCCCTTTTTAAACCGAGAGAAAACAATATTATTATAGGTTGAATCGTACATGTTATCCCAATCTTGGGAAAAAGCGGTTTTGGAAAGCACAATAACACCTACTATTAATAAAATACTTAATTTGTATTTCATGATTTTTTTTATTTAAAAATGTATGAGATACGTATATTTCCTAAGAATTTACCCGCATAATATTCGTCATATTCAAGTGCTTTAAACAGACGATAGTTTTTTATCAAACTTAATTCAAAATTAAACTTATTTATTGGGATACGTATCCCAACTTCAAATGGAATGATCAAATCGTAAAAAGTAATTTTACTAAATCCTGTAACTTCACTTTTTTCAGCCTTAAAATACAAAAGATTTAAGCCGCCTTGAACGAAAAAAGATGTATATGTTTTGCGCTCGGGAAGATAATAACGATAAAAAGTGCCGAAAGTGTACGATCTGTCTTTCCTGTAATATATCGTATCCGAACTTATCGCTTTAATATATCCCTGACTGTATGAGGTCTGTAAAGCAATTAAATTTCCGTTACTAAAAAAGTATCCGAAAACGGGTTCAATTTTGAAGTTCATTCCTTGCATATTTCCTGAGGCAAAAGAAAAATTAGGGCCTAATGCTAAATATTTTTTCCCTTTTTGGTTATATGTATAAATAACCGAATCTTTTTCTTTCCGGGTAAGTGTTTATAATACTCCCCAAAAATCAGACCACTAGTTAAGATGAAAAAAAGTTTAATTTTAACAGTGGAATTATGAAATCAAAAAGAAGAAAATTTACAGCAGCTTTTAAGGCACGGGTAGCCTTATCTGCA
>JALVZH010000259.1 GCA_027022105.1 Bacteroidales bacterium
GTTCCCAGAATGGTATCCACCTCATCCAGTGTCCAGTTATCCGGATCCACTTCCATATCCACAACGGTTTTTGTTACCGGTACTTCAAAAGTATTCAGGTTATCGGTCTGCCTCAACTGAACCACCGTATCGGTACCGTCATCAAAAATAAGTTTGTAATCCATCAACATTTCAAAAAACGGGGTATTCTGATTGGCAGGTGTTTGTGTAGAGGTAAGATAGAATTTTCCGTCGGCATAATACCAATCAAAAGCATAATGCGGAAAGCCGTAACCGTAATACCACTGGTCGAAAAAGTAATCCCAGTCGGAGCCGGTAATATCTTCTAATACGTTCTTAAAATCCTCGCCGGTGGCGGTACTGTCGGTATATTGCGTTTGGAAAGTACCCATAACGTCAAAAAATACCGAATCGTCACCTATTTCGTGGCGTATCATATGGATAATGGAAGCACCTTTGTCGTAAGAAAGTTGTCCGTTAAAGATTCTCGACTCATTTCCCTGGTAAATTTGATCTTCGGGAATATAGATACTTCTTATAGAATCTTTCATAGCATTGATTTGGGTATTAATCATAAAATTTTGGCCTGATGCCCAGCCGTGCAGTTTTTCTTCTGCAAGGTAGTTGGAATAGGTGGCAAACCCTTCGTTTATCCAGATATCGCTCCAGGTGGCACAGGTTACGTTATCGCCGAACCACATATGTCCCAACTCATGCGAAACAAGATGAAAGCCGAAACCTCCGATGGTTGTCATGGTCTGGTGTTCCATACCGCCCCACAATTCGGTAAGGCAATGGCCGTATTTTTCATCGGAAAAGGGGTAGGTGATATAAAGGTCGGAATAAAGCTCCAGAATCTCAGCCGTTTCGTCAATTCCGGCTTTATTAACCTGCAAACAGGAAGGATCGTCGTAGATGTAATTTTGTATCAGAACCGAATCGCCGTTAAGGCCCGACGGGTGCGCATAAAGACTGTAATCCTGATAATCGGATACTGCAAACGATAAAAGATAGTAATCAATGGGATAATGTTCTTTCCACTCAAAGCGGTGAGTACCGTTCCCAAAATCGGTAACGTTGGTAAGCAAACCTTCCGAACCGGCCATGTAGGCAGTATCGCAGGTGAGGAATATCCATGCCGAATCGGCTTTGTCTTCCAAATCCTGTTTTACCGGAAACCAGTCTTTGGCGGCAAAAGGTTCCGACAATGTCCAGGTAACATCCTTATTGTAATTGGAAGAATGTTTGTTGGTTACACCACTGAAAAACCCTCCCGTCGGCGGCTGACCGTGGTAATATATTTTTGCCGTAAAAGAGGTACCTTCGGGAATGGTTGCAACCGGCACCAGCACATTGTCTTCCTCGCGGGCATAATTTGTATAACGGACATTTTCCACAAAAATGGAATCGATGGTTTGTTCCGGTATCAATTCAAAAGCAAAGGTGTCGATTTGTGTTACCGCCGTGGCACCAATGGTTCCGTTTCCGGAAATATAAATGCTTGTCGGCGAAACATTTATATCAATAAAATAAAAATGGACATCGTAATCCCACAAATGGTCGTTTTGCCAGTAATAGTCGGGGTTTAGTCCGGGAACTCCTTTTTGTGTTGAGAAATATTTTTCTTTTCCTTCATAAATTTGCGGATTGTTCCACTGGGCATAAACCGTAACGGCAAGGAAAAAGAGGGCAATTGTAAACAGATTTTTTTTCATGGTGTCAAGATTATTTACGAAATAAAAATAAACCCGTTATTGACGGGTAGTTGCAATTTTTTGTAAAACTACAAAATATTGACAAGCGGATGCAGATAATGGTTGTACTAAGGGTGTATTACATGAAACGGACTTTGCTATAAAAAAGTAAACCCGATTTTTTTGTTTAACCCTGTTTCAAAAATTCTAAAAAATCCGCCCTGTTAAAAAAAGGACGGATTCTATCAAACCAAACTCCTACCTTCGGTTATGTTTTAGCGTTAATTCTTTTCAGAGATGATTTTTTCGATGATTTTTGCATTATCCAAAATTCTTTTTTCCAGTTCTGAAATTTGTTTTGCCTGGTTTTGCAAGGTCCTTTTTTGGTTTACAATTATCAGGTGCTGTTCCTGAACCGATTTTACAAGCGGCACTACAAATTCGGCGTAAGCGAGGGAATAGACGTCATGGTCATTCTCAGGATGCGAAACGGCGTCAAAGTCGAAACTGGTTTCCAGTGCGGCTTTTTCAACCTCCTGTGCAATAAATCCGGTATGTACGGTTTTCATATTTTTTTCGGCCAGTTCCTTTCCCGTTTCATCATCAATATCCGACTGCGAACCGGGCGTGCCGGTAAATTTCTCCAGGGCATAATTATCAAACCGGAAAGTAACGGGACGCAGTTTCATAATAAATTCAATGCCCGGCACATCCTCTTTAATATCCTTTTTAAAACGCCCGTCGGAGGTATTGTGCCATGCAGAATTGCCGCCTATCCAGTTTACATGTATGTTGTCTCCGAATTTTATGCGTGAGCCTGCCAGCGGTTTTGCATTATAACCGAACGAACCGGTATAAACAAAATCGGAAGTTGCGGGGCCTGCATCTTTTCCGGCAGCCGTATTATAATTTCCCGTAGTAATATCATATAAAGCAAAACTTCCTACACCGACATTCTTTTCTCCGCTCGATACGTTATAAAGTGCATTATCTCCAAGAGCAATGTTATTTGTGCCATCGGTAAGCCGATATAACGAAAATGTGCCCACAGCAATATTGTTACCGGATGCTACGGCATTTGAGTTAAGCCCCATACTTTCATAACCAATAGCAATGTTATAATTAGCACTGACTCTGTATAAAGTATGGTATCCTATGGCTATGTTATCCCAAATATCATAACCATAATCGTTGGGGCATACCGACATGGTCTGTGCCCCGACAGCAATATTATACCTGAAATCCCATTCCACGCTGTCCATCGATTTATATCCTATGGCAACATTGCTTCCCCATACCGGACCGGAAGATGTGTTATACAAATTTCTGAGTGCATGATATCCGGCGGCCGTATTGCCATTTGTTTGTGTAATTGATAGCAATGCGCTGTCGCCAATGGCGGTATTTTTATCACCGGTAAGAGATACGTTTTTTCCTGCATCCCAACCAAGGTATAATCCTGATACGGAAGTTTTGCCGTTTTTCAAATCATTTATTTCTACATTTGCGTTCCACTCAATATTACCACTGCCGTCGGTTTGAAGCACCTGGCGGTTTGTTCCGTCCGATGTTGGAAATGTATAATTATCTTTAATATCCAACGTTCCGCCAATACGCAGATAGTCATTGTTAAATTCACCGTAAATCAACGGGTTGGAAGTGCCTGAGTTGTCAATATAAAGTCTGTTTGAATTTCTTTCGTCAAAGCCGGCCATATTTCCGATAAAAACGGAACCTGAAATATTATAATCTGACGAAGGAGTACTACTGTATGCACCGATAATTGTGTTTTCGGACCCTTCCTGAATACCGTATCCGGCATTAATTCCAACAGCAACATTATTGTTTCCTGATTCCAGATTGTTTAGAGCGAATTTTCCAATGGCGGTGTTTTTTTCTCCCGTATCGTTATTCATCAATGCATAAGCTCCTATGGCAGTGTTTGAATCCACATCAGTACTATTAAGCGTTGCTATTCCGATACCTGTATTTTTATTACCGGTACAACTTCCAAGTGCATTTAATCCAATGGCCACATTGGCTGTGTCGCTGTTTGCACCATACAATGCATTATAACCGCAGACAGTATTATTTATACCGGCAGTGTTCGATTTTAAAGCCTGATAT
Organism: Bacteroidales bacterium; assembly: GCA_027022105.1. Taxonomy (GTDB): domain Bacteria; phylum Bacteroidota; class Bacteroidia; order Bacteroidales; family F082; genus Sulfidibacterium. Next base: position 3,822 of record JALVZH010000259.1, read on the forward strand.
CCAAGCCCGGTATTTTTATTACCGGTACCGCTATTACCGTTACCACTTTGTTGCCCGAGGAAAACACTGTTTCCTATGGTTTTACCATCCGACAAACCGTTTATTTCAGTAACAGGTTTGTTTGTCCATGAAACCGTACCCGAACCGTCAGTAACAAGAATTTGACCCACGGAACCACCGGAATTTGGAAAAGAATAGGCACTATTTATATTCAATGTTCCGTTAATATGCAAAAGAATATTGTCAAACTCTCCGTAAATTAAAGGAGAAGAAGTTTCCGAGTTGGAAATATAAAGTTTATTGCTACCGGTTTCGTTACAGCCGGCTTTATATCCTATAAATACATTACCCGAAATATTTTGTAATACAGTTCCTTTTCCCGCTGCAAAACCCAGTAATACATTTTGCGCCCCTTCCTGAATGTAATAACCCGCACTATCGCCCACGGCTATATTCCCCGAGCCCGTTGTATTGGAAAACAGTCCGAATGAGCCGAAAGCCATGTTATTACCCGAAGTTGTATTGTACAACGATTTAAACCCGAATGCATTATTAAATGAGCCGGAAACATTGGCAGTCAAAGAATTAAAACCCAGAGCGGTATTGTAGTTGTTTCCGTCATCGGCATTGCCCGCATTGGAACCGAAAAAAACACTTTTAACATCGGAAGCTGCATCAAAAAGATCGTCAATAGCCATTTCGGAAGTATGAAATTTTACCCATGTCGCTTTTGTATAAAGGTAATATTTGTTCAGCGTAATGTCATATAACATCAAGCTGTTGGCCGGGGAACTAATGGCATTTCGCTGCGCAGAGGTCATACGTGGCAAAAGAATTCCTTTGACCGTGCTTTTTACGTCCAGCATTGCCGTTGCATCGGCTTGCGAACCGTCGCTGTTGACGGCTGTTTGCGCATAGAGGCCGGCAACCGTAAAACAAAAAACCGAAAGAAACAGTAATTTTCTTTTCATGGCAGTTGATTTTAATTGTTATCAAGAGCTTTGTTAATCAACTCATTTTGCTTTTGCAGCATTTCTTTAAGCATGGAAATCTTTTGTGCATTGAGCATTACCAGGCTGTCGTTTTCGGTTATCTGTTTTTGTTGTTCCTGAACGGCTTTCACCAGCGGAACCACAAATTCGGCATAAGCCAGCGAATAGACATCGTGCTCGTTTTCGGGATGATGCACCCCGTCGAAATCGAAACCCGTCTCTTTTGCAGCCTGTTCAACCTCCTGTGCAATAAAACCGGTATGTACCTTTTGCAGATTTTTTTCCAGAAGCGCTGCCGATTTTTCATCTTTAACCATAAGCATCGAATCGGGCATGCCGGTATGTTTTTCAAGGGCATGTAAATCCCACCGGTAAGTTACGGGGCGCAGTTTTAGAATAAAATCAAGTCCCGGTACATTTTCTTTAATATCCCGTTTAAACCTTCCGTCCGAAGTGTTTTGCCAGGCCGAGTTACCTCCAATCCAGTTAACATAGGTGTTGTCTCCTATTTTAATCCGTCCCGACGCCAACGGAATTGCATTGTAACCGAAAGCACCGGTATAACTGAAACCGGATCCTGCCGACAAGGGACCTGCATCATATCCTACTGCCGTATTATAGTTTCCGTCTTCCGTTTGGTTAAGTGCCGACGCCCCTACGGCTACATTACCGTTTCCATCCGTGTTTGAATACATAGATTGATATCCGACAGCCACACAATTGCTTCCGGTTTCATCGGATTTCAAAGCAAAACTTCCCATAGCAACATTTCCCGAACCGCTAAAACCAGCACTCTTCAAAGTATTATCGCCGACACCCACATTATTATCCCCTGTAGCAAATTTCAATGCCATATATCCAATGCCCGTATTACTGTTTCCCGTATTGTTTTTTAAAGCTTCAAGTCCTATACCGGTATTATAATTTCCTGTATTACTTTGCAAAGCATACACTCCTACAGCAGTATTGTCGGTTCCATCCGTATTCTCTTTCAAACTGTAATACCCTATTGCAGTATTTCTGCTTCCCGAAGTATTTGCCATAAGGGCACTATCGCCTACTGCAGTGTTGTAATCAGCCGAAGAAATAATGTTTTTCCCTGCATCCGTCCCGAGAAACAGGTTTCCTCTTGTTGCGGTTTTTCCGTCTGCCAAATCGTTTATTTCGAGGTTATCCCAGGATACACTTCCGCCGCCATTGGTCATTAGCAACTGTCCGCTGTTCCCGTCAGCAGTCGGGAAACTGTATGCGCCGTTAATGTTCAGCGTACCATTAATCCGCAAAAGGTCGTTGTCAAACTCTCCGTAAATCAATGGGGAACTTGTATTGGAATTATCAATATAAAGGCGATTGCTGTTGGTTTCATTGATGCCTGTCATATAACCTATAAATACCTCCCCGCTTAAGTTATGAGGGGTGTCGTTCCCTCCGGCATAGGAACCCACAATAGTGTTAGTGCTCCCCGAAACGCTTCTTCCGGCCATATTTCCTATGGCAACATTACCACTTCCGGTAGAATTGGCATTTAGTGTACCGAGACCCACAGCAGTATTTTCATTTCCGGAGGTACTTGAATATAAAGAGTAGTAACCTATCGCAGTGTTTGAATAACCATTGTTGGAAAATAAAGCATTATCGCCAATGGCAACATTGTACATTTGATTGGTTAATGAATACAAAGCGGAATTGCCCACAGCAACATTCGTTGCCCCCGAAACATTGGAGTACTGTGCCTGATAGCCTATAGCCACATTACTCGCTCCTGTGGTATTGCTGTACAAAGCCTGATATCCGAGGGCCGTGTTTTTATTGTCGGTTCCGTCGTCGCTGTTTCCGGCCCCGGAACCGAGAAACACACTTAGCCCGCCTGTTTTACCGTCAGTAAGGTCGTTAATTTCTGAAGCTCCGGGAGTATAATTGTTCCAGGTTACATTTCCGCTGCCGTCGGTTTGCAACATTTGACCCGAAGTGCCGTCGGCTGTGGGAAAACTGTATGCATTGTTTATGTTCAGCGTTCCGTTTATACGCAAAAGACTGTTGTCGAATTCACCGTAAATCAAAGGGGATGAAGTATTTGAATTGGAAATATACAATCTGTTGTCATTTGTTTCGTTGTAGCCTGCATTGTATCCGATAAAGACCTCACCGTTTAAATTTTGTAACGATGTCCCTTTTCCCGCATTGTATCCTATTATAGTATTTTGCGAACCTGTCTGATTATAATAATTCGCGTTACCCCCGATACAAACATTTGTAGCTCCGGTTGTGTTATTATACATGGAAAAAGAACCGATGGAAACGTTACTGCTTCCCGAAGTGTTTAAATACATTGATTTGAAACCCAAAGAATTGTTATTGCTTCCCGAAGTATTTGTATAAAGCGATTTGTATCCAAGCGATGCATTGTAATTGTTGCCGTCGTCGTTTGTCCCCGAATTGGAACCGAGATAGATACTCTTTCCGTCGGAAACGGCATCCGTCAAATCGTTAATGGCAAGAGCACCGTCGAAAAAACGTACCCATGCAGAGCCGTCGTAGTAATAATAATGGTTTTCGGTTTCGTCGAAAACCAATAACCCCGTTGCAGGCGATGAAATTGCAAGCCGCTGCGAGGTGGTCATCCGCGGGAATAAAACCCCTTTGGCTGTAGAGCTCACATCCAAAATTGCCGAAGCATCCGGCCCGGAGCCAGTTAGATTGATGGCTACCTGAGCATAAGAATACACGATTGCCGTCAGCAAAGTAAAAAGTAAAAATGTTTTTTTCATTTTATTCCGGTTTTAATACTTAAAAGATGAGTTTGATTTGAAATTATTTGCAAATTACAACCCGAGAAAACCAGTCACTAAATATTTTCAACCAAAGTTGATTTTTTTCAGATAAACGGCTCTGTTTTTTAAATGAATGTTTTTTCAATGTAAATTTATCGTTAAATTA
>JALVZH010000260.1 GCA_027022105.1 Bacteroidales bacterium
CACCCCTCCCCCTCCAAGGAGGGGAATAATGGAATTCATTTTCTGGTTTTCAATATTTTATACTCATTGTCATCACGTTAACTTTAAACAACTTCAATGTGGTTGTTGCTTTGATAACAACTTTTGTTAACAAATATATTGTCGCTTGTATGGGAAATCAAGCAACAAATAGAATTAGGCGGGTTTTGAGAAAAATTCGGTACATATGAGTTAGAATTTGGCAGGGTCCGGGCCAAAACATTAATTTAACCAACTTTAATTAAAAAAATATCACTATAATTGAACTCAAAATAGCAAACCGAAACATATCTCTGCTTATGATATCAAAAGAAGATGTATTGTCAATACAAAAAAAATGGGCCGATGCCGTTGTATTGCTGGGAAAACTGAAAGACAACATGGCAGCTTGTAACAAAGCGGCGCATGAGTTTATTCCGCAACTTTATGCCGTAAAAGAAAAGAAGATACTGTTTAAACCCACTCTGGCATCACAACTTCAATTCAGACATACGGAAGAGGAGATTATATCGTATTTTATCGGAAACAACTCTAAAATTAAAGAGGATAAGGGTTTTGCCATGCGTCCATGGACAGAGGTTCGTTTTGAAAATGCAGGCATGATTACGGAATCCGAACGGGCAATTGTTATGGGAAACTACTTTTTCAAATCTCCTGACGGTCAAATAACTAAAGTGGAATTTACTTTTGGTTACATTCGCCTTGAAGATGGTACAATAAAAATAGACGTACACCATTCGTCGTTACCCTATCAGCCTGAATAAACGGCGTATTTTCGCATTGTGGCAGTGGGTGAAACGGCAGCCTGCGGAAGCTGACGGGTATGTGAAGCAGGCGGGAAAGAGCGACCAACGGAAGCTCCTTTGCCGCCGTGCGAAACAACCCGTGAGCGACGCAGCTATAGTGGAACACACGCCCGGCCACCCAAAAAATCATTATCTTTACACATAAAAATTTGAGATTATGAACAAAGAGGCAAACGAGGTGATAAAGGCTCTGGGGTTGGAACCGCATCCGGAAGGAGGTTTTTTTAAAGAGACCTATCGCAGCAGCGGGAAGATTCCGGAAGCTGCTCTGGGAGAGGATTTTGAGGGTGACAGGAATTATTGCACGGCCATCTGTTTTTTGCTTTTACCGGGAAATTTTTCGGCGTTTCACCGGTTACGTCAGGATGAGATTTGGCATTATTATTCGGGCTCGCCGGTGTATGTGCATGTGATTGACAAACAGGGAAATTATACGAGGCATACCGTTGGCAGCGATATAAAAAACGGTGAGGTTCCGCAGCTTACGGTTCGGGCAGGATGCTGGTTTGCAAGCAGTGTTAAAAAGGGTAGCGGCTATTCGCTTACGGGGTGCACGGTGTCGCCGGGGTTCGATTTTGCCGATTTTGAGCTGGCAAAAAGAGAGGAGCTGGTGAAAGCATACCCGCAGCATGAGCAGATAATCAGGCAACTGACAAGGGAGTAGTGGCAATGCATACCGGAACCGGTTTTAATTTGCAGCAACTACGGTTTGTTTTGATTTCTCTATTATTTTCGTGCCGTAAATTTAATAACAACGGAAAGATGAAAAAAGAGTGGATTATTGTAATGGTTATGGCCTTAACACTGGGGCTGGTTTCGTGCAAAAAAGTAAATGTTCCCGAAAAGGTAAAAGCTTCGTTTGAGCAAAAATTTAAAAATGCCGGGGAGGTGGAATGGGAACAGGAAGAAAACAATAAGTGGGAAGCCGAATTTGAGATGGACGAAAAAGAGATGTCGGCAACTTTTGACGGAAACGGCTCGTGGCTGGAAACGGAGACGGAAATTGAAAGCAGCGAAGTGCCTCAGGCAGTGGTTGATGCAGCAACAAAAAAATTTCCGGGATATAAAATTAAAGAATGGGAACTTATTGAAAAGCCTGATCAAACCATATATGAAGCGGAAATGAAAGGCGAAAACGGAGAAAAAATCAAAGTGCAGTTCGATAAGAACGGAACCGGACTGAAACGGGAGAAGATTAAATAGCCGATAATATTAACGCCGTATTATTATTTTGCAACCAGATATTTATCGATAATCCTGTTGATAGTTTCGCTATTTACCGGTTTTGAGATAAAATCGTCGCAGCCTGCCGACATGGCTCTTTCCTGTTTTTCCGGCGTTGTATAAGCTGTTAAAGCAATTACCGGCAAATTGGGGAATAGTTTTTTAATTTCTTTTGTTGCCTCAAAACCATCCATTACGGGCATTTTCAGGTCCATAAGAACCAATGAAATGTCTTTTTCCGACCTGCAGAGCTCAACTGCTTTTGCCCCGTTTACGGCATGAAGTA
>JALVZH010000261.1 GCA_027022105.1 Bacteroidales bacterium
CGGCCAACACCGAAAGCCACGCAAAAACTACGAGGGGCATCCGTGATTCGTCGGAGGCTCGAACTCCGGACCCATCCTGACTGCAAACGTCAGGGATGCTCTACCTGCCGGGCTTTCGTTGTCCAATAAAAAAAGCCCCGCAGAATCTACGAGGCCTTTCCGTGATTCGTCGGAGGCTCGAACTCCGGACCCATCCTGACTGCAAACGTCAGGGATGCTCTACCTGCTGCGCTTTCGTAATCCAATAAAAAAAGCCCCGCAGAATCTGTGAGGCTTTTCGTGATTCGTCGGAGGCTCGAACTCCGGACCCATCCTGACTGCAAACGTCAGGGATGCTCTACCTGCCGGGCTTTCGTAATCCAATAAAAAAAGCCCCGCAGAATCTACGAGGCCTTTCCGTGATTCGTCAGAGGCTCGAACTCCGGACCCATCCTGACTGCAAACGTCAGGGATGCTCTAACTGCCGGGCTTTCGTAATCCAATAAAAAAAGCCCCGCAAAATCTGCGAGGCTTTGCGTGATTCGTCGGAGGCTCGAACTCCGGACCCTCTGCTTAAAAGGCAGATGCTCTACCTGCTGAGCTAACGAATCAACCGTTTTGGAGGCGCAAAAATAGTATATTTTTTATTATTCCAAACTTTTTTTCAAAAATTTTTATTCCAACAAAATCCCTTTTCCCTGACGGATTATTTCCGGTATTCCCGAAGTACAATCAACAACCGTAGATGCCTCATTATCACCATATCCGCCGTCAACTACCAGGTCAACTTTATCTTTGTACCGTTCGTAAATCAGCTCGGGATCGGTGGTGTATTCCACCACTTCATCCTCATCTTTCAGTGATGTGGCAAGCAGCGGATGTCCCAGCTCTTCGATAATACTGTTCACAATGTTGTTGTCGGGCATGCGGATACCGATTGTTTTCTTTTTGCTTTGAAATATCTTCGGGACATTGCCGTTGGCATTCAGGATAAAAGTAAACGGCCCCGGCAGGTTTTTCCGTATCAACCTGAAAATATGATTATCAAACGGTTTTGTGTATTCGGCCAGCATACTCAGGTTGTTAATCAGGATAGAGTAATTTTTTTTCTCCTTTTTTGTACCTTTTATCTGTTCTATCCTGTTTAATGCCTTTTTCTGAAAAAGACTGCATCCTATTGCATAAACGGTATCGGTAGGGAAAATGATAACACCTCCGTCGTTTAAAACCTGAATGATTTGTCTGATATGGCGTGGAGCCGGGTTTTCCTGATAAACTTTTAAAAGCATAATTGTATTATTTTGTATTTGCGAATGTATGAAAATTTTGAATTTAATTTTAGATCGACAATTTAAAAATCTGTTAAACCTTCACGGCTCATGTTATATTTCCCTGACTACCACGACAGAAAAATACGCAAGGGCGAAACCACAAAAATTTGATGTATTTTTGTTTCCAAAAGTAAAAAGATGTCTATTCCGTTAGCAGAACAGTTGCGTCCGAAAAATTTGGATGAATATGTGGGACAGGAGGCTTTAACAGGGCCGCAGGGGGTAATCAGGAAACTGATGCAAACGGGAAACATACCTTCCATGATTCTCTGGGGGCCGCCGGGAGTGGGGAAAACCACGTTGGCAAACATCATAGCCGAATCGGTAAATTTTTCATTTTTCACGTTAAGTGCGGTTAGTTCGGGCGTAAAGGATGTGCGGCAGGTTATCGAATCAGCCCGGCAATACGGCGGACAATCGGTTCTGTTTATTGATGAAATTCACCGTTTTAGCAAGTCGCAGCAGGATTCGTTGCTGCATGCTGTTGAAAAAGGCATTGTAACGCTTATTGGCGCCACCACCGAAAATCCCTCGTTTGAGGTGATATCACCGCTGCTTTCCAGATGTCAGGTTTATATTTTGGAACCGTTGAGTAATGACGACCTGACACGGTTGTTGGAGAGAGGGGTAAAACTGTTAACGGAAAAGATGAAGGTGACGATTGAGGTGAAAGAGACCGGTGCGCTTTTCAGGCTTTCGGGCGGTGATGCACGAAAACTGTACAATGCTCTGGAACTGTTTGTTCAGCAGGAGAAAAACCGCAAAAAGAAAATCGTTATTACCGACAAAACCGTAACGGAAAGTATAAAGAACAATCTTTTGATGTACGACAAAGGCGGTGAGATGCATTACGACATTATTTCCGCTTTTATTAAATCCATCAGGGGAAGCGACCCCAACGCAGCTGTTTACTGGTTGGCGCGAATGGTTGAAGCCGGCGAAGACCCTAAGTTTATTGCCCGCAGGATGCTCATTCTGGCTTCCGAAGACATTGGAAATGCCAATCCCAATGCATTGCTGCTGGCAAACACCTGTTTTGATGCGGTGAGTAAAATAGGTTGGCCCGAAAGCAGAATCATCCTTTCGCAAACGGCAGTTTATCTGGCAAATTCGCCCAAGAGCAATGCTTCTTATATGGCCATTAAAAAAGCTCAGGCCAAAGCAAAAGAAACCGGCGATCTTCCTGTACCGCTGCATTTGCGCAATGCACCCACCGGATTGATGAAGTCGTTGGATTACGGAAAAGGGTACAAATATGCTCATGATTTTCCCGGTAACTTTAATGAACAGGAATATCTTCCCGAAGCTTTGAAAGGAACGGTATTTTATGTTCCCGGGAAAAATCCGCGTGAAGAGGAGATGCGTGCCCGGTTGAGAAAATTATGGAAAGATAAATACGGATATTAAATGATGAATCTGTTTTACGCACCCCATATTAAATTAGGTGAATACAAGTTGGATGATTCCGAATCAAAGCACCTGATAAAGGTTTTGAGGATGAAGGAGGGCGATGTTGTTCATTTTACCGACGGAAAAGGCTTTTTTTATGAATGTGAAATTGCTTTGGCAAATCCGCATGGCACTGTTTTGAAAGTCAACAAAAAATATGAAGGCGAAGACAAAAGAGATTTTCAAATTCATTTGGCGGTGGCACCTACCAAAAACATAAACCGTTACGAGTGGTTTCTGGAAAAAGCTACCGAATTCGGTACCGACCGTTTTATACCCTTTTTCAGTATGCATTCTGAACGGAGAATAATAAAAACGGACAGACTTGAACGGGTAATTACCGCAGCCGTTAAACAGTCGTTAAAATCGTTTCATCCGGTTCTGGAGCAGCCGGTTGATTTCAAAAAACTGATAAAAATGCCATTTTCAGGGCAAAAATTTATTGCTTATATCCACCCCGGTGTTACGGCAGAGCTGTCAAAAGTTTATAAAAGAGGAAGCAATGCACTGATATTGATAGGCCCCGAAGGTGATTTCAGTCCCGAGGAAGTGGATATGGCAACGGCAGAGGGCTTTCAACCGGTCAGCCTCGGGCCGTCGCGCCTGCGTACCGAAACGGCCGGAATTGCTGCCTGCCATACCGTTCATTTGATGAACAGATAAATGTCGGCATAAAATATCTTAATTTTGCGGATAATGAAAAAGAAAATAATCATATCTATATTATTCCTGATTTCTCTGTCTCTTGTCAGGGCGCAGGAGGTGCAGATAGCCGTTTTAAAATACAAAGGCGGGGGCGACTGGTATGCAAATCCCACGTCAGTGCCCAACCTGGTGGCTTTTTGTAACGAGAATCTCGGGACAAACATAAACAAAGAGGTACCGGCAGTGGATGTGGGCAGTGCCGATATTTTTAATTATCCCATGCTGGATATGACAGGTCACGGCAATGTGCTTTTCAGTCCCGAAGAGGCTGAAAACCTGAGAAAATACCTGGCGGGTGGCGGTTTTCTGCATGTTTCGGATAATTACGGTCTGGATAAATACATCCGCCGTGAGATGAAAAAGGTTTTTCCCGGCAGTGAGTTCGTGGAATTGCCCTTTTCGCATCCCATTTATCATCAAAAGTATCAGTTTCCTTACGGTTTACCCAAGATACACGAGCACGACGGATTACCCCCGCAGGGATTCGGAATTTTTTATAAAGGCAGGTTGGTGGTCTTTTACGATTACGAGTGTGATCTTGGTGACGGCTGGGAAGACCCCGAAGTTCACCACGATTCGGAGCAGAAAAGAAGGGAGGCTTTGCAGATGGGAGCCAATATTGTGCAATACGTTTTTACTCATTAATATATAAGTTGACTGTGTCGGTTAATTTCGATGTGGTAATTATCGGTGCCGGTCCGGCCGGATTAAGATGTGCGGAAGTGCTGTCAAAATCGGAACTTTCGGTTATCGTGCTGGAAAAAAAGAGTGTGGCAGGCCCGAAGGTATGTGCGGGAGGCATTACCGCCAAAGACCTTCGATTACTGAACATTCCTGATAGTATTTTTGAAAAAACAATAAACAAAGCAAGGCTCTATTCGCCTCATTTTACCTGCAATACCGACCTCGGAGTACCTGTGGTTTATATGGTAAACAGAGCTGATTTCGGGCAGTGGCAACTTTCGCTGATTAACAGCCGCAATGTAACCGTTAGGACTAATGCAAAAGTAACTTCGGTTACCGGCGAATATGTGGAAGTAAACGGAAATGAGCGGATTAAATACAAATACCTTGTGGGAGCCGACGGGGCTGTTTCCGTTGTAAGAAGATACCTGAAACTACCGGTGGAAAAGCGTCTGGCAACGTTCCAATACCGTATTCCGGTTGATAATCCCCCCGACCGCATAGAGATTTACATGCATTCCCGTTATTTTAAAGCCTGGTATGCCTGGGTTTTCCCACACGAAAAAGAGTTGGTAGTGGGTTGCGGTGCAAATCCCGGAATTTATCCGCCTAAAAAATTGAAACAACAATTCCACCGTTGGCTCAATAAACAGGGATTTGATGTGTCCAAAGCCAAATACGAGAGTTTCCCCATCAGCTATGACTACCGGGGCTACAGGTTCGGGAACCGTTTTCTGGCCGGAGAGGCTGCCGGGCTGGCTTCGGGATTGACAGGGGAAGGGATTTTCCAGGCTTTGGTATCGGGCGAAGAGGTGGCCAAAACAATAATTGATCCCGATTATCATTCCGAAGCCATGGACGATTTGTTGCGTTATAACAAAATTCAACACCGGGTACTTGCTTTTTTGCTGAAAGCCGGAATTTTCAGAAACCTTGTATTCGACCTGATTGTGTGGCTCATGCACCTGAAACCGGTAAACAGATATATTACCAAAGGATTTTCGGGTGCCGGATGAGGTGTTAAATGTTTATCTTTGCTCCTTAACATTGAGTATAAAATATTGGAAACCAGAAAATGAATTCCACTATTCCCCTCCTTGGAGAGTTTATCCCGACTTTACGTCGGGAGGTGTAGGGGTGGGTTTGTTTTAAAAGGTTATTCACTTTTCTGGTTTTCAATATTTTATTAGGTAACGGATTAATATAACTTTAAACAATTTCGATTTATAATTTTCTTGAATAGATGTTTTTAAAAAAGTTAATACTATCCAATTTTAAGAATTACGATGAGGCGGAACTGGCGTTCAGCGGGAACATAAACTGCTTTGTGGGGGAGAACGGCGCCGGAAAAACAAATATTCTTGATGCCGTATATTATTTGTCCTTTTGCAAAAGTTACTTCTCTTCAACCGATATCCAAAATATAAAACACGGACGCGATTTCTTTGCCGTTCACGGTTTTTATCAAAATCAGGAAGGGAATGAAGACAAAGTGAGTGTGGTGCAAAAAAGAGGGCAGAAAAAGAGTGTACGGTTTAACGGCAAAGAGTACGACCGGCTGGCCGACCACATCGGAAAAATCCCGTTGGTGATGGTTTCGCCGTACGACAGGGATTTGATAAACGAAGGCAGCGAAGTGCGCCGCAAATATATCGACGGGGTAATTTCACAATTTGACAAATTCTATCTTAACGACCTGTTGGAATACAACCGTGCATTGCAGCAGCGAAACAGATTGCTAAAAGATTTTGCCGAGAACCGTTATTTTGACGAGACATCTCTGTCGGTTTGGGACGACATTATGATAACAAGAGGCAAGCGGTTGTTTGAAAAAAGAAAACAATTTCTTGAAGAGTTTAACCCGCTTTTTACTCAGTATTATCAACTGCTTTCCAATGGAAAAGAGGAGGTTGGCATTGAATACGACACGCAACTGGAAAATAATGATTTTGAAGCATTGCTGAAAAACGTCAGAGATAAAGACCTCGCTTTGAGATACAGTTCGGCCGGTGTACACAAAGACGACCTGCGGTTTTTAATGTCGGGATATGCGGTGAAGCGTTTCGGTTCGCAAGGTCAACAGAAATCGTTTGTTATAGCCGTTAAGCTGGCACAGTTCGATTTTACAAAGTCGAAAATGGGATTCAAACCCATTCTTTTGTTCGATGATATTTTTGACAAACTGGACGGTTCGAGGGTATCGCAAATTGTTGACCTTGTGGGTAATGATAACTTCGGACAGGTTTTTATAACCGATACGCAGGAAGAGCGGATTGCTTCAATATTTAAGAAAAACAACCTGGAACATGCTATTTTCAGGGTAATAAACGGAACGGTAAAAGAAAACGGATTGCAGCCATGATGAACAACAAAAACGATATAAGTCTCAGGGAAGCCATTGAACATTTTAAAAAGGCATTCGGCATTGAGCGGAAACTGGATGAAGCGGCGCTGATGAACTCGTGGGATGCGGTGGCAGGCAAGGCTATTGTAAAACATACACAAAATCTGAATATAAAAAACAGGGTGTTATATGTTCAACTCGACTCATCGGTAATCAGAAACGAACTGATGATGGCCCGTGAAAAAATAAAAAATGCCCTGAACGATGCGGTAGGGAAACAGATTATTGACGATGTTGTGTTTCGTTAACCTGTTTTCGAAATTTTTTGAGAATACCAATTATCCGGTGTACGTTTTATCCGAAAGGCAGAACACAGAATGATTAACATTAAAAAGCTATTCGCTTTAATATTTTATAATTCATATAACGTTTAGGCTTTAAACAAGTTAATCTTAAAAATCACTCGTTCAGTCCTCTGCCCCGTTTCTTTATCTTTCCCTGTTCCCTGAATTCATGTATAAGTCTGTCGAGTACACCGTTGACAAACAGTTTGCTTTTGGGAGTGCTGAAAAATTTGGATAGCTCAATGTATTCGTTTAGTGTTACTTTTACCGGAATGGTTTCCATATACAAAAGTTCTACAATGGCCATTTTAAGTAAAATAAGATCGCTCAGAGGAATACGTTCATAGTCCCAGTTGCGGGTTTTTTCGCGTAAGATTTCGGTGGTCTCTTCCTCGGTTTTTATTACTTCACGAAACAGCTTTTTCAGAAAATCCTCATCTTTATCATTCTCATAAGAAACCTCTTTGAAAATTCCCGGCAGGGGAGAGGATATGGTGAATGATTGTGTTAGACCGTCGAAGAATTTGATCAACAAAATGGTTGCCAGATCATATCCATCGGTATAATAAACGCTTTTTTCTTCGTAAAATGAACGCAACAGGTCAAAATCGGTCATAAGCCGGTCGATGATACGAATCAGGAAACGTTTTTCCATATCGAACGACACCGTATCAGCCGCCATAAATTCTTTATATATTTTTGAATCCTGCAGCAGGCGGTAAAACTTCCTTATCATCTCCTGTTCTTCACCCCAGTTTACTTTGTAGAGGCGTTCTTTCTTCTTAAAATCAATATTATCTTCAAGGGTATTCAGAATCTCGCTTTCCACAAACCGCATATTGGGGTTCAGATCCTCTTCGGTGGGATAAAACTTCTTTTTGTTTTCCTCAAT
>JALVZH010000262.1:0-600 GCA_027022105.1 Bacteroidales bacterium
GTCTATTTGAGCAGTGAGAACAAAGTATATGGGGTTAACCTTGTTTCACACCAAAAGGTCTGGAGCTATGATGCGGGCGGATACCTCAGCTTAGGCCCCCAATGTCTTGTAATTGCCGGTTCCGACAAAAAAGTTTATGTTTTTGAAAGTTTACCCACAGATATTCAAAATAACAGTGTGGACAACAACGATATAGTTCTGTATCAAAACAGCCCCAATCCCGTACAGGGTTCCGCGACAACCATAAGCTACTACCTGCCCTGTACCGGACATGTGAAGATTGAATTGTCGGGTATGGACGGTAAAAATTACCGGGTTCTGGAAAACAAACCGCAGGACAGGGGAAAACATTCTGTAGTGGTCAACATGAAAGACTATGCACCCGGGATTTATTTGTATAAACTGTTTGTTAACAACAAATTTGTTTCTTCAAAGAAGATGGTGGTCGGGAAGTAGTGTTTTTGTTTTTTTACCGGTCATCATACTTTCTGCAAATAACCTTATATGTTTGTAAACACATAAGGTTTTCCGCCCATAAAAAAACAGCGGTACCTAAAACACCTGAACCTTTGAACTTTAAATTTTACCTCCGTTTTTCGT
>JALVZH010000262.1:610-2315 GCA_027022105.1 Bacteroidales bacterium
CACAGGAAAAAGAGAATTATTTAACCGGTGTATGGAAAGATGTTACACTCGGGCATGAAATTGGCAGCTCGAATATTATAAGCAGGGATTTCGACGGTGATGGTTTACAGGAAATTTTATTCAGTGGAAAACTGGGTTATAGTTATAGTCCTGTACAAACATTTTTAACACTTTATTCATATAATGGTAATGGTTATGAAATTAAGTGGTTAAGTAACCGGTTTTCAGAAGGTAAAAATATCCGGGTAATTCAGGCAACCGATAATGATTACGATGGAATATATGAAATATATGTTGTACATGAAGACGGTTCTGTTACGGTTCTCAACGGCGAAAATATGAGTATAACCGGGTCGTATGAAACCGATGCCCGGTATGCCGATCAGGGCAAAATAAAAGATGTTGACGGTGATGGTATTCCTGAATTTGTTTTTGTAAGCCATAATGAGTACAATCGTTATCTTCACATTTACAACCTTTCCGATTTCACGTTGAAGTATGCTACCAACGAGTATGGCGGTAAAGATGTGGAGGTGGGCGATGTGGACGGAGACGGTAACAATGAAATTATTTTGTCGGATGGATATGTGCTCAACGGCTTTACATATGATATTAAATGGCAATTTGCTTCAAGTAAGCAAAATTTTATTGAACTGGGTGATGCCAACACCGATTCGGTAAAAGATATTTTTGCAGCCTCATATACCGGACGGGTTACAGCATTTAATGCAATAAATAAGGACACTATTTGGACTACCACAGATTGTGGAGGCATCAAAGCTTTTAAAGTTTATTATCAAAACGATGAATGCAGGTTTCTTACCGCTCCCAATAATTTTGGGGTATCGGTATTCGGTTATGACGCATTAACGGGACAAAAATTATGGCAGTGCTATGATGATATAGAGTTTGTTACCAATTTAGAAACAGGAGACCCTGATAATGATGGTGTTGATGAGTTCTTATATGGTTCGGAACCATCTCTTTTCGGACCGGCTTACCTAACAGCAGCAAGTCTGGAGGATCATAGGGTAGAGTGGAAAAGCGACGGAAATTCCGGATATCCATTTTTCTCAATATGTGATTTGGATAATGATGATACGGCAGATATAGTTGAGATAGCAAAAAGGATAATTGACTTAAATACGTTGAAGAGCAAAATAATTATTGCTAATGCTGTTACTCACAGGGAAACAAACTCTTTAGAATTGAGCGGAACTGGTAATTGCCAGAGTGTGAGTGCCATGAAAACGGGTAATATTAATGAAACACCGCAAAAAGAGATTGTTATCGGATTAAATGGATATATATATGTATATGACGGACTGACGCTTCAATTGCTTTGGAAAAGTTTTAAAATGGGTACCGTAAAGGATATCGAGATTGCAGATGTTGACAATGATGGTGATGTGGAATTGGTAATAGGTATTAAAATCAATGATATTGGGCGCCTTTACATTTATAACGGGAAAACATTTGAAAGAGAACTGAATATCTCTTGCAATTATGTTGTGAAAGATATCGAAATAGCCAATTGTGATTTGGATGAATCCCCTGAGATAATTGTAGATACTTACGATGCCATTTATGTGTATGACGGTGCTACATACAGTTTGGAAAAAGAAATAAACATAGATAAAATTGTATCGATTGAAGTTTGTGACTATAACCGGGACGGAATGCCTGATTTGGCAGCAGGAAGTCA
>JALVZH010000263.1 GCA_027022105.1 Bacteroidales bacterium
CAATTTTGTTGCAATGGCAAGCGGCAGCCCCACGGTTTCGGCCATGGCTGTTTCTTCCTGGCTTTTCCCGATGTGTGCCATCGCCGACACAATCATCTTATCCTCGTTGTTGTTCCGGTATTTAAATTCGTGCTGCATCACAATCATATCTTTGTCATCGGGATCCAGCTTCCACTTTTCTTCAACAAGTTTTTGCAATATCTCGGCAGGGGTTGCATTTTTCAATCCCACTTTCCGTTTGTCGAATATTCCCAGCCATTTCAGTTTTTCAAAAACAACGGGGTCGGCTGCATTGGAGCAATAATCCTGAAGTTTGATTTCCACAGGCACATTGGGCTCATAGCGCATAAACGAGTTGATAAAATCGCGGTAGGTCATATTCTCGGAGTTCTCCATCCTGAAAGTATCGTCGGTGGCTCCGAGCCGCACAAAAACGTTCCATGCTTTGGCAAAACCCGGCCTGCGCAAGGTTCCCCTGTACATAGTGGGAATATCTTTCAGTCCGTATATTTCACGGTATTTTAACGAATCGCGGTTGGCATAAGCCTCAAACTCACCAAGATTCAGTATTTTGCGGGTTATAACCCTGTCGAACAAACGGAAATAAGGAATGTATTTGTAGCGTCCCTGCTGAATAAACTGTGAAACGCCGGTACCTGCAAGAATTACGTTTCTCGGATTCCATGTAAGCTTGTAGTTCCAAGGATTATTGTCGTATTCGGGGGCCACCAAACCTCCTGTAAAAGAGTAAAAAGAGGTAATCTCGCCACCCTCCTCTTTTATTTTATCTATTTGCCTCATGGCCGACATATGGTCTATTCCGGGGTCAACACCCAATTCCATCAAAATGGGTATATCCGCTTTTTTGGCAAGTTCATCGTAAGCTTTTATCTCTTCGGTTACATACGAAGCCGTAAGCATTGGCTTGCGGAGGTCGATGCACTTTTTGGCCACATGGTGATGCATGAATGCCGGCAGCATGGAAATAACATAATCGGCCTTGGCAATGGTACGCCAGCTTTCAAGGTCGTCTTTTATATCAAAAGCAATGGCTTTGCCCCGGGGATGACCGTTGACCTTTCTTTCGGCAATCGACTTGTCCAGGTCGGCTATGGTAATATGCCAGTCGTGTTCTTCGGCATTCTCCAATAAATAATTGATGAGGCTGATGGTTGACAAACCCGCCCCAAGCACCAATATATCTTTCATTTAATTTTTTGTTTAAAGGTATTTTTCAAGATATTTATAATCGGGAGTCAATACTCCTTTATGAAGAATCATTGCTTTTTTAAAAGGCAGCGGAATATCAAGCTCTTCAAACGGAGCATTCAAATCGGCTTTTGCCAAATCGGGCAACATTTTTATAAGTGCATTGCTGAATGCAACGGACGATTCTCTCGGTAATTCGCTGGGAAGAATATCAACAGCCATAACCAGCACACCATCACCTTCAAACCCCATAACCGGTTTCCGGGTTTCGGGATTATACACAAATACGGGGTCTTCAATGGCAGTACCCATGTGTGTAATTTCAACGGAGCCGTCAGGGTCGCAGGTTACATCACCGATTACTTCCAAACGCAGGTTGCCCGATTTCCAAAGGGTTTCAAGGTAATCTTTGGTTACAATACGCGGATACCTGTCATCCCAATACATGCAGTTCATAAGTACCGAGATATGGGGAAGATATTTCTCAAAAACACCGTTGAACCTTTCGGGATGGTTGTAATATTCCTGCAATTCAAATGCTTTACCTTTCTCTTTGGGTTCGGCAAGATGACGCTCTTCAAATACCGTTTTGTAAATTACATTGCCGGGCAGATCCTTTTCATCCTTTAAGGTCAATAAATTATCGGGCGATATTTCGATAACCGGTAGCAGACTCAAAATCTCCTGTGCTCCTTTCGAGACATTACCGTAGCCGGTGATTCCAACGGTAAGGGGAGCCAGTGATTCGGGAAGTCCCTTCTTTGCAATCTCTTTTCCGGCTTCCGAAACGGCAGCCTTTGCCTCTTCCAGCGAGTTGTAGTGGTGC
This sequence comes from Bacteroidales bacterium, assembly GCA_027022105.1. Taxonomy (GTDB): domain Bacteria; phylum Bacteroidota; class Bacteroidia; order Bacteroidales; family F082; genus Sulfidibacterium. Next base: position 2,036 of record JALVZH010000263.1, read on the forward strand.
GCCTGTTTTATTTTCAGAAAAGGAGTATCCATTCCTTTCAGTTTCAGACGCTGACCCAAAGACCACAGGGAATTAATCATACCCGCCAAACCGGCAAAACGTCCGAAAAAGATCAACCTTCTGCCTTTTTCATCAACAATGCGCTCATAATCAATAAGATTAATACCGCTTTCCATCATATCTTTCAGCAGCGGCATGTTGTACGACTGTCCTTTAATGGTATGACTAAAGAAAATATAGGTTCTCCCTTCTTTAAAATAGCCTATGGGCATCTCTTTTACACCGAGTATCAGTTCGGCATCCAAAGGCTCCTCTTTCAGTACGGCTCCGGCCTCACGATATTCGTCATCTTTGAAAATCCGCTTTTCGGAAGGAACCACCTGCACCTCAAAGCCTTGCAACACAAGTTCTTTTACATGAGCGGGGATAAGCGGAACCCTGCGCTCCATTTTATATTTATCCTCATACCTGATTCCTATCTTCTTCATTTGCTTTATCTTTTTATAATTACAAAATCACTTTACGTTTTAATAAAATAGTTGGCAAACTTAAAAAATTGCCTTTTACAAAAGGGGCATTTTTATGATAAATTCACGGTTTTTTTAAAGGCAGGCTTATTGCTGTTTTGATGTTTGAATAACCAGATAAAATGCGTGTGGAATTTTGAAGGTTCAATGCCGGATGATGTGTTGGCATAAGTCAACCGACACACAAATCCAGCACCAAGACTCGCACCATTTTGAGCTTACTACTACAAAGTTTCAACAACAAACCAAACCGTTTCGTGCGGCGTTGCTACGGGTAAGTTGGTTATAATGAAGTGAATACATACCATTTATTTAGCAAGCGGAACTGAAAAAAACTTTCAGGTCGCGGCCGGCTGTGAGGGCGGGACTGACTAACCTACTCTACACCAGGCAATTCAGAGGGTGCCGCCTGAGGCGGATTGGAACATAACAAAACAGGGTTTAATGTATTACCATAATTTCATAATTTTTTTCAACCTGACGGAGGCCTTACCCACGGAGTCAGCGTTCAATCCGTCAGGTTTACAAGCGCACCCGATGAATCTCAGAATGTTATCCGTACCGCATGTTGAATTGGAGAAGAAGCACGAGTGGAGATTCTTCCCCGCCTAAGGCGGGTCTGAATTATGAGGGTTTAGTGGAGTGAGCCGGAATGCACAAGATTGAGATTCCCTCTCCGCCTGAAGCGGATTGGAATTGGGACGCGGGGAGTGGGATTTTTTCTCAACCTGACGAGAGCCAACCCGCAATCCGGCGTTCAGCTTGTCACGTTTCCTCACCCTTAATAATTGGGATTACCTTTTCGCGGTAGCTTTTGCCGATGGTGATTTTTTTCCCTGCTATTTCCACCGAGTTTCCCACAATGGCGGAAATTTTGGGTAACGAAACAATATAGGACTTGTGAATGCGTAAAAACCGGTCGGAGGGTAAAATCTCTTCAAGATTCTTCAGAGATTGTAACGTAATGATATTTTTATTCGGAACATGAATAATAACGTATTCGCTAAGTCCCTCGATGTACAAAATATCATTGAAAAACACTTTAATAAGTTTGTAATCGGCTTTTACAAAGATATGGTCCTTTTTTGTGCTTATTTGCTCACCTCCCTCAGGCCGGTTTTTCATTTTGTGCAGTTCCATCACTTTATTCACAGCTTTCAGAAATCTATCGAACGTAATGGGTTTTAGTAGGTAATCAACCACATCCAGATCATAACCGTCCAAGGCATATTTTGCATAGGCAGTGGTAAAAATAACGTATGGTTTGTGTTTCAGCGATTTCAGCATGTTTATTCCCGTGAGTCCGGGCATCTGAATATCGAGGAAGAGTAAATCAACCTTTTGTGAGTGAAGTATCTCGAGTGCACTAAATGCATCTTCGGCTGTTCCCGTCAGCTCCAATTCCGGAATTTTTTGTACATAATCCGAAAGCAGGCGCAATGCCGGCAGTTCGTCGTCAACAACAAGGCAGTTAATCATAATTCTTCGGTTTATTCAAAATTGATAATTAATTTAACTCTGAAAGTATCTTCATTTTTTTGAATTTCAAGGGAATGCTTTCCGGGGTAAAGCAGTTCAAGACGCTCTTTAATATTCTGTAACCCGATACCGCCGCTTTTGCTGCTGCGTTGTTCAGATTCTTTTTTATCGAACGTATTTTCAATTTCAAGTATCACGCTGTTTCCGGTAATGGTAAATTTGCTTTTCATCCGGCCTTTGTCCAGTTTCTCCAGGTTTCCGTGTTTAAAGCAATTTTCGAAAAGAGGTAAAAACAGCATGGGTTGTATCAAAATATTTCCGGGATCACCTTCCACTTCAAAGGTAATATTCATTTTATTGTCTTTGCGCATGTTGTGCAAGTCGATAAAGTCGCGCAGGTATTCAATCTCTTTTGAAAGCAAAACCTTTTCCTCACTGCAATCGTAAAGCACATAACGCATCATGTCGGACAGTTTGGAAATCATTACCGGAGCTTTATCCGATTTCATATAAGCCAGCGAGTAAATATTTCCCAAAACATTGAACAAAAAATGCGGATTTATCTGGGTTTTTAACATTTGCAACTCATTTTCCACCTTTTGGTATTTCAGTCGGTTCCTTAGGTCGATATTTACAAAATAGTCTTTGATGAATTTTAACGACATACTGAGCAACAACAGCATATAACCCGAAATAACTATGCTGGCAATATGAGTAAATGAAAAAAGATACCGATGAATTGATTCATCGGATTTCACTATGGGAAACAGGCTGTCGGCATATACCCTAAAAGCCGTAACCAAGGCTAATGTAATGTGCAACAAAATAAAATAAAGCAGGTATTTACGTTTTTCAAAATAGCGGGGAAGAAGAAAATAGAAGTTGAAATAGACCAGAAAAGCATTGAACACAAAAGAGATGAGTGTACGGTAAAACACCTTTCTAACCCCAACTATTTCGCCGAAAAACAGGGTAATAACAGCGATATAAACCATCCAGAATAGCAGATGAAAAAAAATACGATACTTTTTATCAGTTAAAACGTCAGGTGCCATTCAAGGATTCTTTTTTCTTAGCAAATATAACAATAAAAAGCCGTAAGCTTTCTCCCTGTATAATCAGAGAGAAAGCCCGGTACACACCAAAATGAAATAATAATGAAAAAGTAAAATAACCTATCATTAATAAATTCGAAATTTGATGTTAAAGATAGAAAGTTCCGGCAGAAGAATCAAAATATTTTCAACCAACAGCCGGATATCATCTGTCAACAATACTTTTTTTTCTATATTCGCAAAAATCCTTTCAAATCCATAAGATATACCGATTATCAATCGTTAACTATGAAAAACAAGTTATTTATCCTTTTAATCATACTAATTCAACTAACGGCAGCAGCCGGTTTGCACGGGCAAATTGCAGCACGGCAAAAATTAACTTTGACGGTTATAATTACAAACATTAAAAAACCCGGTGATACGGTAAGAGCATTACTATGGAAGGGAGAAAAAGGATTTCCTAAGGAAAAGGAATTCAGCTACAGGAAAAAATCGGTCAGGGCTAAAACCGACAGTGTAGTAATTGTTTTTAACGGATTGTCCAAAGGTGATTATGCCGTTAGTTGCTTTTACGACGAGAACAACAACCGGAAATACGACCGCAGTTTCTGGCAACGTACCGCCGAGCCTTTCGGACTTTCGGGAACACCCGATTATAAAAACCTGCCGGTAAAATATGAAGATGCAAAAATTGAGCTGTTAAAGCCTGAAACAATCAGAATCGAACTTCACTACACCAGCGATGCGCACCGGCTTTTCAATTTTGACTGATACTTTCAGAGAATTTAAACGTTTTCGGGCAATGTTATTTTGGAAATCAAATATTTAACCTTTTCCACAACAGCAGGCAATGCTTTTTGTACCGGCTCCGACAGCTTAATGGTCATGGGTGTTATGGCACTGATGGTTACGGTAACCAAAATAATTTTCGGCAGTTCGCCTTTAAATTCCAGAGCATCAATCATATCTTTAAGTCCCACATCATGCGCACTGAGCACCGTGGGGAAGTCGGCGGCAAATTTGGGATAGAGCATATCAATGGTTCCGGGTGGTTTTCCGTCCATGGTTGCATCGATAAACACAGCCACCGGATATTTGGCAATGAGCGGCATCAAATCGAAAGAGCCTGTTCCTCCGTCCACTATATCAACCGTACCGGGCAAATCGGTTTTTGCCAGAGCATGAATGGCATGCACCCCTACTCCCTCGTCGCCCATCAGGTAATTGCCTATTCCGAGCACCAGTATCTTATTGATTTTATTCTCCTTTAATATTTCACCGGTTTGATAAAACCATTTTTGCAATTCTTTTACATCTTCGTCAATCATAACAGTAATTATTAAACTTGTCTAAAGTTTTATTAACAAAAGAAAAATAAAATATTGGAAACCGTAAAAGTGAATATCTTTTTTAATAAACCCACCCCTACGCCCCTCCAAGGAGGGGAACAATGGAATTCATTTTACGGTTTCCAATATTTTAAATTTATCACGTTATCTTAAAAACAATTTCATTAAAAACCGCCGAAGAAAGTTCTCCGGCGGCCTAAAATTAATCCATTTATCGGAAATACGATGAAAAAAGTTTTTTTACTCTTTGTTGTTATCGCCGTCCCACATCTGTTCGGTGGCTTTGCTCACAATTTCATCTTCCGATTCCTGGATACGTTCGGCTCTTACGTATTTGTATCCGCTAATCATTGCCGAGGCCTCTCCCCGTGCTTCAAGGAAATCGTGATAAAGCACAAGATAGACATGAACCACAATAAATGCGAGGAAAATCCACACGGCAATATGGTGAAAATAACGCACCGTTATATCGCCGAAGGTTTCGTTTACCCAGTGAAACATTTGCGGAAACCACCAGGTTGACGTATTGGAATAGAGCGCCAACCCTGTTATGGATTGCAAAATAAAGAAAATCATCATAATGGAATAAGAGGTTGCAGCAAGGTAATTATGGCCGATACTGATGTTTGACAGCTTATGCTCTTTGTCTTTTTGAAGAAAAATATCCACCTTTAATACATAAAGGATGTTCTTAATTCCTTTTTTCGTATAAGGGATAAAATTTCTCCAGTTGGCAAACTGATTTCCAACCAACGACCAGTACAGCCTGAAAATTACCACTGCGATAAGGATATAGGCAAATGCGAAATGGATTTGACGCACCAAAGCAAATCTGCCCAACTGATAAGGCTCAAGGGTAGATGGCACGGCAGGCGGGTCGGCAATGATAAATCCAGTAGTTACCAGCACAATCATGCTAATCACCGTTGTCCAGTGAAAAAACCTTACCGGCACCTCCCAAACATATACCCGTTTATAGTTAAATGTCAGATTCATAATTCAATAATTTAGGTTAACAAATCATATCATACAGGCTCCACCCACCTGAATTTGTGAAATATTCTTACCGTGTTCGTCGTAAATATGCACTGCACAAGCAAGGCAGGGGTCGAACGAATGAATGGTACGAAGTATTTCAAGCGGGTTTTGCGGATCGGCAATAGGTGTTCCCACCAGCGATGCTTCGTAAGCCGAGGTCTGTCCTTCGGGGTCTCTCGGCGAGGCATTCCAGGTTGTAGGTACCACCATCTGGTAGTTGTCGGTTTTACCCTCTTTTATTTTAATCCAATGGGCAAGGCCTCCGCGCGGGGCTTCCATATAACCTACCCCTTTGGCCTCTTTCGGCCATGTTTTGGGATCCCACTTGTCCATGTTGGCCATACGGGTATCGCCGTTTCTGATATTGGTTATCAACGAGTTGTAGAATTCCAGTCCCCAGTCGGCCAGCAGCTTGGTTTCGAGCCCTCGGGCAGCGGTACGGCCTAAGGTAGAAAGCAATGCGGTAACCGGAATATCCAGTTTTTTCAGGGCATAGTCCACAACCTCTTTGTATTCGGGAATACCTTTTACATAACCCACCAGCATACGCGAAAGCGGACCTACCTCCATGGGTTTGCCCTGCCAGCGCGGTGTTTTTACAAAGCTGTATTCTTTGTTAACATTCAAATGGTCGTAAGGCGGTTTCGGACCGGTATAATGAATATTGGTTTCGCCATCCCACGGATGCAATCCCTTATTATTGCCCTCCTTATAATCATACCACGATTTATTTACAAATTCCTGAATTTCGTTGGTATTTGTCAGATCAATTTCGTGGACTTTGCTCAAATCGCCGTTCAAAATAATACCCTGCGGCCATTTGTAACTGTCGGTGTTGCCGTAACCTGCGGTGGGCAGGTCGCCGTAAGAGAGGTAATTCTTAAATCCCGAAACACCAATGGAACCCCAGTCTTTGTAGAATGAAGCTATGGCAAGCAAATCGGGAACATAAACTTCATTAATAAAGGTATGTGCATCCTGAAGCAGTTTACCGATATGTGCAAGGCTTTCGGAATTCAATCCGCCGTTTCCGTCAATATTCAGCGGGCTGGCAACACCGCCCACGAGGAAGTGCGGATGCGGGTTTTTACCACCCAACAGGGTATGTACCTTAACTATCTCCTTTTGCCATTCAAGTGCTTCGAGGTAGTGTGCCACAGCAAGCAGGTTTACTTCCGGCGGCAGCTTCATGGCCGGATGTCCCCAGTATCCGTTGGCAAAAATTCCCAATTGTCCGCTTTCAACGAATTTTTTAATGCGGTTTTTCACATCGGAAAAATATCCCGGCGAACTCTTGGGCCATTTGGAAATGCTTTGGGCAATTTCGGACGTCACTTTGGGGTCGGCGTCAAGCACTTTTGTTACATCCACCCAGTCGAGGGCATGCAGATGATAAAAATGCACCACATGGTCCTGCAAAGCGTGAGAAACGGTAATAATGTTTCTTGTAAGTTCGGCATTGGGCGGAACAACTATTCCCAGTGCATTTTCCACCGAACGAATGGAAGCGATGGCATGCACCGTGGTACAAACACCGCAAGCGCGCTGAACAAAAGCCCAGACATCACGGGGATCGCGGCCCTCAACTATTTTTTCAAGCCCTCTGACCATGGTTGAAGAGCTGTAGGCATTTACGACTTTGCCGTCTTTTATCTCGGCTTCGATACGTAAATGGCCTTCAATACGTGTAATGGGATCTATAACTATTCTATTTGTTGTCATGACTTAATGTTTTAGTTTTCAATCTTCGATTCGTTTGTAATACCTTCGCAGTGCTGTTCTTTCAGCTCTTTCTTTTTACCGAAATTGGTGGCGACAGCATGTACGGCGGCACCGCCCACTGCTGCTCCCAGCACAATTTTTCCGATGGTATCGGCGGTTGACTCAACACCGAATTCGGGAATATTGGTCAAACGTTTAACAAAGGGACCATTGTCCCAGAAACCGTTTTCACTACACCCGATACAGGGGTTACCCGATTTGATGGGGAAAGAGGTTCCGTTGTTCCACTCCATGGTACTGCACGAGTTGTAAGTAACAGGCCCGCGACAGCCCAGTTTGTAAAGACAGTGTCCGTTTCTGGCTTCTTCGCTGTCGAATGCCGGTGCATAAAGCCCTGCATCGAAAAACGGCCTGCGGTAGCAACTGTCGTGAATACGTTTATTGTAAAATTCTTTCGGTCTGCCCTGAGCATCCAGTTCGGGCAGCCGGCCGAATACCAGATAATGTACAATTACCCCTGTCATCACCTCTCCGATGGGCGGGCAACCGGGCACCTTTATAATAGGTTTGTCTTTAATAATATCGCTAACGGGCACCGACCCGGTAGGATTGGGTGCGGCAGCCTGTACTCCTCCGTAGGAAGAGCAGGAACCATAGGTAATGATGGCAAGTGCACCGGCAGCCGATTCTTTTAATATCTCTTCGGCAGTACGCCCGGCAATGCAGCAATAGATACCGTCATCTTTTGTAGGAATGGCGCCCTCCACCACTAAGATGTACTTGCCGTAATTCTCCTCCATCGATTTTTTCTTGGCTTCTTCGGCATTGTGGCCGGCAGCCGCCATCAGGGTGTCGGTGTAATCCAGTGAAATTTTATCAAGAATAATGTCAGCCGGCAACGGATGGTCGGACCGTATGAACGATTCGGAGCATCCGGTGCACTCTTGGAAGTGTTCCCAAATTACAGGGATTCGTTTTTTGTTCTCAAGCGCTTCAACTACCTTGCCCACCATTGTGCCGGGTAGTCCGATAAACGCAGCCGTGGCAGTGGCAAATTTCAGGAAATCACGACGTGAAAATCCTGCCCTGCGCACTGCATCATAATAAGTTAAATCTGATTTGTGAGACATACTATGGGATTTTTGTTATACGATTTGCCCGTAAATTTAAATGAAAAAATGTAAATATCTATATTTTTAGCTGTAAAAGAGGCTAATTTATACTCATTTTAAATATAAATTATTGATATATGGAACGTTAATTGTTCATAAGTTAATCTGTTAGATTTTCACTGTCAGTATCTTACGATTAATGGAGTTAGTAGTGTGGGTTTGCCCATACTTTTTTCTTGTTTCTTTCATTATTAGTAGTGATGTAAGATATAAGATTAGCCAGAGGCAGACTAGCGTTTGGATGTATTATGTTTTATGTGATATGTTTGATGTAAGATATCAGATGTAAGACATTAGAATTAAGAATGAGAAGTGCGGCAGAGATGGAAGCGGTAGATTGCGATGTCTGCAGTAATGCAACTATAAAACCGGACGTCCAAATAAATATCTATTTATTATTGAAATTTGCTATAAACAGGAAATTTACCGGTTCGATTCTGTGGTATTTGAGATTAAACCTCTTTCATTGCAGGTTTCAAATGTTTTTATTAATATTGCCGTTGAATAGAACAGTTAACAAACAATTTGAGTTATGTGTCTTGCAATACCGGGAAAAATCACAGAAATAACTGCTGCACTGGACGATGTATTCAGAATGGCTAAGGTTGATTTTGAGGGCGTTACACGCGAAGTAAATCTTTCAATGGTGCCCGAAGCAAAGGTGGGCGATTACGTAATGGTACACACGGGACTGGCTATTAGCGTTGTTGACGAAGAAGAGGCAAAGATTACCTTTGATTACTTAAAGAACATGAGTGGTACGGAGGATGAATTCCCCGGATAAAACGGAAAACTGTTTAAACCTCAAGTACAAAATACCTATTTTCAATTTTTTTACATTTAATTTTAGGGGTTCAGCTAGGAAAAACGGTTACTATAAAAACGAACTTATACGTTTTCTTACTTATTTTCTTATTTTCTATAATCATTAAAAAAACAAACAAAATGAAAAGAACAATTTTTTATCTGGTATTGATACTTGCAGCATTTCAGGTACTGTCAATTCAATTAAAAGCCCAGGATGTAACGACCGTGGAGGCAAAAAGTAGTAAAATAAGTGATAACCTTGACCTTGAGGCTGTTGCCTCAATACTGGGTGAAGCAAAAGACCTTGAAGATTTTGAAAAGAAACTGAACAATCCCTCTTTGAAAATCAATAATCTCGACCTGAACGAAGACGGCAAGGTGGATTATCTACGGGTACTGGAATCATCCGAGGGAAATACTCATGTAATTGTTATCCAAGCTGTTTTGGGTAAAGACATGTATCAGGATGTAGCCACTGTTGATGTAGAAAAAGACGACTCGGGAGAAACCGTTTGTCAGGTGGTGGGAAATGTTAATATTTACGGCCCCGATTACATCATTCAACCGGTTTATGTGCACCGGCCTGTTTTGTTTGTCTGGTTTTGGGGCCCTTATTACAGGCCATGGAGATCACCATTTCACTGGGGTTACTATCCGCATTGGTATCATCCCTGGCACCCGCTACCACCCTATCGCTATCATTCACATGTAAGAGTTAACATAAATATAAACAACACATACAGGCATACCCATGTCCGATACAGCAAAAACTCGGCAACATTAAGCAGAAAAGTAAGCAGAAATGATTTTGCCCGCAATCATCCTAACAAAGTACACAAAGCAGGTAGCAATAAGACACGGTTAAAAAACAACCCGAATAAGAGAACAGACGTTAAAACAAAAACAAAACCTACCAAAGTCAAATCCAATGCCAAAACACAAACAAAACAACCGCAAGTAAAAAAATCGACAGGAAAGCGTGCTGCTCCTAAAAATACATACAACAGAAATACAAAAACAAGTAAAACAAAATCACAACAACTTAACAAACAAAGAACCAACAGGACTAGAACGGGAATTCAAAGAAACAGGAGCAGAGCAGGCAGTGTCAGAAAAAGATAATCCGGCAAAATTATGATGCAATTATTGAACTAAAGGCGTTCTTTTTAAAAAAAATTACTTTTGCAGCATGAAACCTTTGATAAATCTGGATCTTGGCGAAATTTCCTATTGCATTGGAAAAGAGGCATTAGAATCGTCGGAAAAGTATCTGACCTCACGCAGCAAAAGATACATATTGGTGGACGAAAATACCGAAAAGTATTGTTTGCCCGTATTTAAAACAAAGTTACCCGGCCTGCCTTATCATGGCGTCATCCGTATTCCCAGCGGAGAAGAAAACAAGAATATCGACCGATGTATTTACATCTGGAAAAAGCTGACGGAAATGGAAGCCGACCGCGATTCGTTGTTGATCAATCTGGGAGGCGGTGTTATTTCCGATATTGGCGGTTTTGTTGCAGCCACCTACAAACGGGGGATGGCATTTATCAACGTTCCCACTACGCTTCTGGGTCAGATAGATGCTGCTATCGGTGGGAAAACCGGTATTGATTTTTTAAACTATAAAAACCAGGTTGGATTGTTTACCGATCCTTTGGCTGTAATCATTGATACTGTTTTCCTCGATACCCTCGATGATATTTTTTGGCAGTCGGGTTATGCCGAACTTTTAAAATACGGCCTGATTATGGATCGCGACCTTTGGCAAATGCTATCCGGCAAAAAATATAGGAAGATAAAAGAGTGGGATCCTTTAATTATGAAAGCTGCAAAAGATAAGGTGGATATTGTACGCTACGACACACAGGAAAAAGGGATAAGAAAAATATTGAATTTCGGCCATACCATCGGGCATTCCATAGAAACTTTTTACCTGAATCAGGGCAAACCCATAACCCACGGACAGGCTGTTGCCGCCGGGATGATTTGCGAATCTTTCCTTTCATCACAGTTGGCAGAACTGGAATGCCATCCGCAGGGAGAAATTTGTGACACCATCGACCTGAATTTCGACAGGATAGAACTTGATGAAAAAGATATCCCCGAACTTCTGAAACTGATGAAGCAGGACAAGAAAGTCAGGGCCGGAAAATTTAAATTCAGCCTTTTGCGGCGTCTTGGAAAAGCAATACACGATGTGGAAGTGGATGATGAGTTGGTAATAAAAGCCCTTGAGTTTTACATTCACCAAAAAAAATGCAGTTAACTTGAAAGGGGTTACCGTTACATATCACGGTTCTTCGTTCGACGGCACACTCGACATACCCGGCTCCAAAAGTATCAGCAACCGTCTTTTGATTATAAAGGCACAGGAGCAATCGCCTGTCCGGTTTGCGGGGCTCTCGGAAGCTGACGACACGGTACGGTTACGGCAGTTGCTGAAAATGATAAAAACCTGTAAGCACTCGGGGATTCCCATGGTGGTAAATACAGGCCATGCAGGAACGGCAATGCGGTTTCTGACGGCATTTTTGGCGCAATACCCCGGCAAATGGCTTCTTACCGGCAGCGAAAGAATGCAACAGCGCCCCATAGGCGAACTTGTAACTATTTTGAGGCAGATGGGAGCCGGAATAGAATACACAAAAAATGAGGGAACCCCTCCCCTGCTTATTACCGGTAAACGGCTAAAGGGAGGTGATTTCACAATGAATGCTTCCGTCAGCAGTCAGTTTGTTACGGCGCTAATGCTTATTGCTCCGAGGTTACAAAAAGGGTTAACATTACATTTTTCGGAACAGCCGGTCTCCTTTTCTTACATTCAAATGACCGCAAGGCTAATGGAAAAAACGGGGGCAAACATTGAAGTTCGTCCGGAACAGATTACGGTTGCACCTTCCAAATATAAACTAAAACAGATACCCGTAGAACCCGACTGGTCGTCTGCCGCATTTTGGTACGAACTGGTTGCTTTGGCCGGAAACATAAAAATCACAATACCCGGACTTACTATTGAAAGCATTCAGGGCGACAGGGCATTGTCTGAGGTTTATACACATCTCGGGGTTGTTACCGAAGAAAACGAACAGGGAATAACCATAAGCAAAAAAGGGAAAATAAAAAGAAGACTTGATTACGATTTCAATAATTGTCCAGATATTGTTCCTGCGGTAATGGCTACCTGTTCCGCACTGGGAGTTGAGGCTGTTTTCCGAGGAATTGAGCACCTGCGTTTCAAAGAATCGGACAGGATAGAAAAGATGCAGCAGGAATTGGGAAAAACCGGTACCAAAATAGTAAAGGAAGGAGATTCTTATATACTGATACCCGGAAAAAAACAAGAAAAACCGCTATTGTTTGAAACCCACAACGACCACCGCCTGGCCATGTCGCTGGCACCTCTGGCTGTATTGTATGAAAAGGTAACTATTAAAGACCCTGATGTTGTTGTAAAATCTTATCCCGGTTACTGGAAAGAGCTGGAAAAAACAGGATTTACCATAAAGGAGATTTAAAAAATGGCTTTTTCTGCAAAAACCGATAGCAGTGTTTTATTATAGTTGTACTTTTGCCTTATGAAAAAGAGGAAAATAACCGATGTGGATCTTTTTATCCCCTGTTTTATCGACCAGATATACCCCCAAACGGGTTTTAATATGGTAAAACTGTTGGAAAAAGCGGGGTTAACGGTACATTACAATCCCAACCAGACCTGCTGCGGACAGATGGCTTTTAACAGCGGATTTTGGGATAAAGCAAAAGACCTCGGCATTAAATTCCTTAACGATTTTTCAAACAACCGTCCCGTAGTGGGGCCGTCGGCATCGTGCATCGGATATGTACGAAACGGATATCAGGAACTTTTTCATAATACGGCCTACCACCTCGATTATAAAAACCTGCAAAGCAACATTTACGAAATAACCGATTTTCTGGTGAACGTTATCGGCGTTACCGACTTCGGTTCCGTATTTGAACACACCATCACCTACCACGACTCTTGTGCCGCCCGTCGCGAATACGGCCTGAAAGACGAACCCCGCCTGTTGCTCGGCAAAGTAAAAGGGCTTAAGCTTGTTGAGATGAAAGACACCCATGTATGCTGCGGTTTCGGCGGTACCTTTTCGGTAAAATTCGAACCCATAAGCACCGCCATGGCCGAGCAAAAAGTGCAAAATGCGCTGGATACCGGCGCCGAATATATAGTAAGCACCGACTCATCGTGCCTGATGCACCAGTACGGATACATAAAAAAACACAAACTCCCTATTAAAGTGGCACATATTGTGGATGTTCTGGCTTCGGGGATTTAAATGACAACAGAAATTATTCATATGTATTTGAATATACATCACTAAAACCATTATGCAAGTTTGTATCTGACATTTAAGGCCCTTTGTTCGCATCAAAGACAAGATTTGAGATATTTGGATAATTATTAGTGCCGGTAATACTTTTTACCCAATCGTTTTTTCTCCTATGTCCGACAAAACTACTCCCGATAAAAGAATATTCAGCAAAGTCCCGGTTATGTAAAAACGGGATGCAGAATACAAAGTAATTACCTTGCAAAAGCACCAGTCCCTGACAATAATTTATTTACTTACCAATTAACACAAACAACTGAGGTAAAAAAATAATTTCTAACCGACAGTCCTGCTAACGAAAGTATTTAATTGCTGTATTACATGTGAATGTATCTTAAAGCCAGAAGCCTGTCATAAGAACAGACTCACATATTTTCCTCAATAAAGCGATGAATATCTTCTGCAAAATCAGAATACTCATTTACCTGAGGTGAATGCGCCGATTTATGGTAAAGAATAAACTCTTTTACACCAGCTCCGCTTGCATTGTATGCCTGCCGTCCCAACTCGGGAGGAAGAACCATATCAAGCTCTCCCCAAAGGAATAAAGTGGGAATTGTAATTTTATTTAATTCCGGAGTGTAATCAATTGTATTCCAAATATCTTGCATTCCGGTCAGTAAAAGTCCCGAATAAACGGAGTTTACCGATGTAGTTATTTTATTATTCTGATAAAGCAGTTGCATTATGTCTGCACTCAAACCACTATAATCTGCTAAAACATCATCTTTCAAAAGATAATCTTCTGCTTTAAAGGCCAATGAATTCAGCATAACCAAATCCCTATCCGTAACATTGGCCGTGTCAACATCATTAATCTTATCCAAGACTTTATTCCAGAATCGCTCACTGTTTCCCATTGATATCTGACTGTGTGCTATGGAATCCATAAGTTCCACCTGATAACGGGCCATTCCTTTCAGTTTATGACCTCCATCCGATTCTATCCATATGGAAAAAGGAGTTTGGTCTTTTAGCAAGGTGGCTGTTCCCAATGTTCCGCCCCAGCTATGTCCGTAAAGAACAAATTTACAATCATCCCCGTATTTATGTCGGAGTACTTTAACCAGAGCCAGCACATCAGATACCATAACATCAACCGTAAGATCATTTTTCCTGTAACTGCCTGACGACTGACCTGCATTTCGCTGATCCTGATAAACCACGCCATAATATTTCTCAAGGTCTTTTATAGCTCCTGTCCTGTAATCCAATCCCGATGCACCGGGACCACCATGCAAAACAATAATAAAAATTTTCTTTTCTGCATTTCCATACACATAGGTCGGCATCTCAGCACCATTATGTTTTACATAAAAAACATCTGACAGATCGTTTAATTCTTCTTTTTCGCAAGCTCCTACCAACAGGACAAGCGATACAATAAACAGGTATATTAGTTTTCTCATTTTCTCAATTTTTTATGATTAAACTTAAATCCAAATTCTATACTTGTAAGCGGCATAATACCCGCATTATAGCGAACCAGCCCCTGAATACGCAGATTCAAAAACCAGCCATTGATAAAAGTTCCTTCTTTTTTCGGAAAATGCCCTATTCCGAATACCAAATCCGGTGTATAATACCAACGTGTGGCCTGTGAGACTTCTTGCACATTGCTTTCATCCGTTACCTCAAAAGTTTCATTATAAAAAGTCACTCCCAACCCCAAAGGAGAACCTCCTGCATTCCAATAAAACTTTTTTGTATTTGTATGCCTGAACAGCAGGCCATAGCCTGTGTATAACAATGTGTAATTGTGAGGGTGCCAGAAAAAACCCAAATTACCACCAACCAACCATTGATTTGTTTTCAACTTATTAACACTTCCTTTTTCCTTGGTTACCTGCCCGGCATGCGTTTTAGAATACCAGATATATTCGGCACCAATCTTAAGGCCGGGGTACCAAACATTATTACCATAATAGGCAGCATTAAAGTCGAGAGGAAAAGACAGAGCCAGACTGTCTCTCTGCTCCGCACTTTGATTCTCAATGTTTTGACCATAAAACCACAATGGAATTAAAAGAAAAATTAAAAGTAGTTTTTTCATCATAATTAAATCATTTTAAACAATTCGGTTAACAAAATTATATAAAATATCAACACAACCTCTAAAATCCACAACCAACTTAAAATCAACCTTCCATAATATTTTATGGAATTTTGGGTGAACTCTTTGTATTTTAGGGACCAATCAGGGGTAATAAAGTCAAGAAAATTTTTCTTTACCTTTGTCCCGAAAATTTCGTCTAACAAACATAACCAAATAGTCATGATTAAAAAAGCTTTTGCAGTACTTATTAAAGTAACTGTTCTTTTATTGCTTGTTTTATTTGTTTTTTCCTGCAAAGAAAAAAAGGGTCAGGAAAAAGCTCCCCCTGAAATAACTGTAGTTAACGTATTGCAGAAAGACGTTCCTGTGTACAGTGAATTTGTCGGGCAGGTTTATGGAAACCGTGACATTCCCATTCGGGCAAGAGTAAGCGGTTTTTTGGAAGGAATCTTTTTTAAAGAGGGGCACACGGTTAAAAAAGGGCAATTGCTTTATACAATAGACCCCACACCTTTCCAGGCCAAAGTGGCTATGGAAGAGAGTACTCTGGCCGAAGCCAAAACCATGTTTGCAAAAGCCGAAAGCGACCTGAACAGAATAAAACCGTTGGCAAAAATCAATGCCGTAAGTCAAAGCGACCTCGATGCGGCAGTTGCACAGTATGAAGCAGCCAAAGCTTCGGTGGAAGCCGCAAAATCGGGCGTTAAAATTGCCAAAATAAATCTCGGTTATTGTTGGGTCAAATCACCCATTAACGGAATTATCGGAAAAACCAAAGCCAAAGTTGGCGAATTTGTGGGACAAAATCCAAATCCTGTTATATTAAACACCGTATCGGATATTGACAGTGTTCTTGTTGAATTTTTCCTTACAGAAAGAGATTACCTGAGACTTGCAAAATCATATATTTACAATAAAAATCAAAATTACGATTACGAAGATGAAGATGATATCAGCCTGATACTTTCCGATGGTACTGTTTTCGGACACAAAGGACGCATTAAATTTGTGGATAGAAATGTAGATCCTGGAACAGGTTCCTTACTGGTTCAAACGGTTTTTCCCAACCCCGATAAATTGTTAAGACCCGGCCTGTATTCCAAAGTAAAACTCAAAATGGAGACAAGAAAAGGAGCCGTAATAATTCCTCAGCGCTCCATTATGGAATTGCAGGGACAATTTTCGGTTTTTGTAGTTAACAATGAGAACAAAGTGGAAGCCAGAAAAATCAAAACGGGTGAAAAATACGGTGAATATATTGTAGTTTCAGAAGGACTGAAATCAGGAGAAAAGATTGTAATAGATGCCTTGCAAAAGGTAAAAAGCGGTATCACAGTTGTTCCCAAGGTTATAGAATTCAAAAGTAAAAACGACACTACAACAGAATAATTCGATAAAATGGCAAACGAAAAAGGAAATTTTTTTGTACGCAGACCTATAGTAGCAATGGTTATTGCTATCGTCATTGTGATTGTAGGTACTGTAGCAATGATAAAACTCCCCATTGAGCAATACCCAAACCTTACTCCGCCTATTGTCAGGGTAAATGCAAATTATACGGGTGCCAATGCCATTAGCGTTGAGCAAAGTGTTGCAACACCTCTCGAACAGCAAATAAACGGTGTTGACAATATGATATACATGCAATCGACCAATGCCAATGACGGTACCATGAGTATTGAGGTTTCATTTAAAGTTGGTACCGACCCGGATATGAACACTGTTTTAACACAAAACCGTGTTTCGGCAGCAACGGCCAAATTACCCGAGACTGTTAAAAAGTTTGGTGTAACGACAACCAAGTCATTACCGAATATTTTAATGTCGGTTGCACTTACCTCCGACGGAAGATACGACCAAAAGTTTTTAGGAAACTATGCACTTATCAATATTAAAGATCAACTTGCGCGTATTAAAGGGATAGGCAGGGTGGATGTATTGGGTGCATCCGATTATTCCATGAGGATATGGATAAAACCTGATCGTTTGGCACAAATGGGATTAACGGTACCCGATATTATTAATGCTATCAATCAGCAAAATGTCATTGTTCCCGGTGGAAAATTCGGGGCAGAACCTGCGCCTCCGGGGACCGAATTTACCTATACCGTAAGGTTACCCGAACGTTTTAATTCGCCAGAAGCATTTGGGAATATTGTAATCAGAACCAATTCCGACGGTTCTCAGGTAAAACTCAAAGATATAGCCTCTATTAATCTTGGTCTTGAATCATATAATGCCTTTACCAGATTGAATGGAAAAGAGTGTGCTATTATTGCTCTTTATCAGGCACCCGGTTCTAATGCGGTAGAACTGGCGGATAAAATAAAATCCGAGATGAAACAGCTTAGCAATAGTTTTCCCGAAGGCATAAAATATGATATTTCGTTAGACTCTACGAAAGCTATTACAGCGGGGATAAAAGATATAGTTGAAACCCTGATAATAGCTCTGTTGCTTGTTGTATTGGTTGTATTTATTTTTATTCAGGACTGGCGTGCTACTCTTATTCCCGTAATAGCCATACCGGTTTCTTTGATTGGGGCTTTTATTTTCTTTCCTCTATTGGGATTTACAATTAATGTACTATCATTGTTGGGTCTGGTACTGGCTATCGGCATTGTAGTTGACGACGCAATTGTAGTGGTAGAAGCGGTTCAGGTAAACATTGAACAGGGCATGAATGCCAAACAGGCCACCCTCGAAGCAATGAAAAAAGTAACGGCTCCCATCATTGCAACTACGCTGGTATTGGCAGCAGTATTTATTCCGGTAGCCGGACTGGCGGGAATAACAGGACGTTTATACCAGCAATTTGCCATCACCATTGCCGTTTCCGTAATTGTTTCTTCCGTTAATGCAGTCTCGTTATCTCCGGCACTTGCTTCCATATTGTTAAAAAAACCGGTTACCTATAAAGGTCCGTTGGGATGGTTTTTCGGAAAATTCAACAAACTCATGGGCAAAACAACAAGGTCGTACATGACTTTTACGGAAATTGCCACACGTAAAATCAAGATTGGGGTTGTTTTTATAATAATTATTACCATTGCAGCGGGTTTGTTTGGCAAATTGGTACCGGGCGGTTTTATTCCCGAAGAAGATATGGGATATTTTTATATTAACTTGCAGTTGCCCAATGCTGCAAGTCTTCAGCGTTCGGATGAAGTGGCAAAACAAATAGAAAGCATTTTAAAAGACATACCGGAAATAGAATATACCACTACTGCAACAGGATTTAGCCTTTTGTCGGGTTCAATGACATCCAATACGGGTTTTATGTTTATATCGCTGATACCGTGGGACGAACGCACTCTGACAGCTAAAGAACTTATTGCAAAAGTAAATTCGGCACTTACTTCAAAAATAAAGGCAGCAGAAGCTTTTGCCTTTGGCCCCCCGGCCATTCCCGGACTTGGTAACGGATCCGGCTTTAGTATTATGATTCAGGACAAAAGCGGAAGAACGCCACATTATCTTGCAGAACAAGTGGCTGCATTTATTAAAGAGGCCAATAAAAGAAAAGAGATTGGTAGTGCTTTTACCACTTTCCAAGCTTCGGTACCTCAAAAGTATTTGGATCTGGATAAAGAAAAAGCATTGAAACTGGGAATAAACCTAAATGACCTTTACACAACTGTAGGAGCTCTTATGGGCGGTGCTTATGTTAATGATTTTACCCGTTTCGGTCGTTTGTATAAAACTTATATTCAGGCAGAACCTCAGTACAGAACCGATGCAAGTCAGATTAAAAACTTTTTTATAAAAAACAATAAAGGCCAAATGGTACCCCTTGCAACACTTGTAAATGTAAAAGACATTTCAGGGCCTGATTATACAGTCCGGTTTAATTTGTACCGGGCAGTGGAGGTAACCGGTTCACCTGCACCGGGATATACTTCAAAACAGGCTATGGATGCTTTGGAAGATGTTGCCGAAAACACATTACCTCCTGGAATGGGCTACTCATGGAATGCTATGTCGTACCAGGAAAAGAAAGCCTCGGGCTCGTTGACAATGATTCTTACTTTTTCACTTGTTTTCGTCTTTCTGATACTTGCGGCACAATATGAAAGCTGGTCGCTCCCGGTAAGCATATTACTGGGTACACCTTTTGCCATCTTTGGAGCCCTGTTTGCTTTGTGGCTGGGCCGCATAGCGAGTCCAACTTTTGAAAACAATATTTTTGCTCAGGTATCATTTGTTATGCTTATCGGAATGGCAGCTAAAAATGCTATCTTAATCGTTGAATTTGCAAATGATGAGTTTAAAACCGGATTATCGCTTTACGAATCTGCGTTAAATGCAGCTAAATCCCGTTTCAGACCCATTCTCATGACCGCATTTGCTTTTATTCTCGGTGTTTTTCCACTTGTAATTGCAAGCGGATCCGGTGCCGAAGCACGAAAAGTAATGGGTATGGCACTGCTCGGCGGTATGACAATAGCAACATTTCTCGGTGTTTTTTTCTATCCCATGCTGTTTATTTTAATTGGCAAATTAGCCGGCTATGAAAAAAAGAGAGAGAAATTAGCATTAACAGGTAATCAAACTGAGGAATAGCTTTTAAACGGAAAAAATTGAAATAAAATGAAAAAAATAATCCTTTACATAGTTGCCGTTTTAACATTGGTTTCGGGATGTACACTGGGGCCCGATTTTAAAGCTCCGGAATATAAAGGGTCTGATGCTTTCCGTTTTGATTCAACTTTAACCGATTCGGTAGTTAACCTAAAATGGTGGACACTTTTTAACGATCCGGTATTGGATACACTTGTAGTTACCGCATTAAAACAAAACAAAGATGTTTTAATTGCAGCCGCAAGAATTGATGCCGCAAAAGCAAAACTGGGATACACAAAAGCAGAACAGTGGCCAACCGTAGGATTCTCTACCAATGCAGGTGGAGGAAATTTTGGTGCGGGAATGCTTCAAAACAATACGTCAAGTGCATTTTCGGCATACCCGGAAATGTATTGGGAAATAGGATTCTGGGGTAAATACAGGCGTATGAACGAGTCGGAAAGAGCCAATCTTCTGGCAACGGAATACGGGAAAAAGACCGTACAATTGGGACTGATTTCAACCGTTATCCAAACCTATTTTACCCTGCTCAACAGCCGGAACAAACTAAAAATTGCCCAAAGAACTTTCAATACACGCGACAGCGCATTGTTAATCATACAGGAACGATATAACTTTGGAATTATACCCGAGATAGATTTGAACCAGTCACAAATTCAACGGGAAATATCCGCCGCTGCAATACCACAATACAAAAGGGAGATAGCTCTTACTGAAAACACTTTAAGTATTCTTATCGGAGAAACGCCAAAAGCCATCGAAACCGGTAAAGACCTGATTGAACAGGAGTTCCCTCCCGACATTCCTCAAGGGCTTCCGGCAGATTTAATAAAAAGAAGACCCGATATACAAGCAGCGGAAGCACAATATGCCGCACAGAATGCAAGAATTGGCGTTGCAGAAGCCATGCGCTGGCCTTCGCTAAACCTAACCGGGTTATTGGGATATGCAAGCAACGACCTGTTAAACATAACTTCGGGTGGCCTTGCCTGGTCGGTAGCAGGAAGCCTTACAGGACCGCTGTTCCAGTTTGGTAAAAACAAAAGAAGAGTTGAAATTGAAAAACACAATACCGAGGTTGCACTGCGCCAATACGAACAAACGGTACTTACAGCTTTTAAAGAGGTAGCCGACGCATTAATCGCCATTGAAACGTTGAAAGAGCAAATAAAATCGGATAAAAAACGTGTGGCTGCTGCCGTGAATGCCGAAATGCTGTCCAATGAACGATACAATAAAGGACAAACTTCGTATTTGGAAGTATTGGAGAGTCAGCGCCAGTCGTTCGATGCCAAACTTAATTACAGTAACACCAAAAGTAAATTATTGGCAACATATGTTGCACTATATAAAGCCCTTGGCGGAGGTTGGATAATGCCGGAATAAGATTTTGGATGTATTATTTTGGATGTGGTATTTTTGATGTTTTATTTTTGATGTGATATTTGGGATGTGATATTTTTGATATAAACTTGTTTAAAGTCTAGTGAAATAGGTGTAATAT
>JALVZH010000264.1 GCA_027022105.1 Bacteroidales bacterium
CTGTGAAACCCTGGCAACCTTCCGGGCTTCCGGAAAAGGTGCCAATACCTAACCATGCCTGGTGCATGGAAATGATAAATTGAAAACAAAAAAAAACAGAAACAGATCGTTCCGGATAATGAACGGAAATTCATATGCTTCGTGCGTATGATACACGGGGTTTCATTATTCTCAGGATATGGCAAAAAGCAAAAACAAAATGAAAGCAGACATACGAAAAGAGCTGGAAAAAAGAGTGCTCGTGCTTGACGGAGCCATGGGTACCATGATTCAACGGTACAAACTGGAGGAGAAGGATTACCGCGGAACCCGCTTTGCGGATGTTTCCATCCCCCAAAAAGGGAACAACGACCTTTTAAACCTGACACAACCGCAAATTATTCGCGAAATTCACGAGCAGTATCTGGAAGCCGGAGCCGACATTATAGAGACCAATACCTTTAACGGAACAAAAGTTTCCCAAGGCGATTACGGCCTCGAAGATTACGTATATGAGATGAACTACCACGGTGCCCGGCTGGCCCGCGAAGCAGCCGATAAATTTACCGGTTTAAACCCTGAACAGCCGCGGTTTGTGGCCGGTGCCATGGGGCCTACCAACAAAACCGCATCCATGTCGCCCAAAGTAACCGACCCCGGTTTCAGAAACATTACCTTCGACGATCTTCTCGAAGATTATTACCAACAGGCAAAAGCCCTGCTGGAAGGAGGCGCCGACATTCTGCTGGTGGAAACCATTTTTGATACGCTCAACGCAAAAGCAGCGCTTTTTGCCATTAACCAATTGATGGAAGAGCGCAACCGGCGGATTCCGGTGATGGTTTCGGGAACCATTACCGATGCCAGTGGAAGAACCCTGTCGGGGCAGACGCTGGATGCCTTTTTCGACTCAATAAAGCATGTTGATTTGCTGAGCGTCGGGTTGAACTGTTCCATGGGTGCAGAGCAAATAAGGCCGCATTTGGAACATCTGGCACAAATTGCACCTTTTAATGTAAGCGTTTATCCCAATGCCGGTCTTCCCAACCAGTTTGGAGAATATGATGAGACACCGGAAAAAATGGCAGGACATATCAAGGAATTTCTCGATAATAAATATGCCAACATAGTGGGTGGATGTTGCGGCACCACGCCCGACCACATCAGAAAAATTGCCGCACTGGCCCGCAAGGCGCCGAGGCGCATCCCGCCGGAACCCGGACATGTTACCGAACTCAGCGGCCTTGAACCGGTTCGGGTGGACAGGGAACGTAATTTTATAAACATAGGTGAACGCACCAACGTGAGCGGCTCGCGGAAGTTTGCCCGGCTGATACGCGAAGGAAAATACGAAGAGGCGCTGTCGGTTGCCCGCCACCAGGTGGAGGGCGGAGCGCAAATCCTTGACGTAAATATGGACGACGGCATGCTGGATGCCAAAAAAGAGATGGTCAAATTCCTGAATATGCTGGCATCGGACCCCGAAATTGCCCGGCTTCCCATTATGATCGACTCGTCCAAGTGGGAAGTTATTGAGGCGGGACTGAAATGTGTGCAGGGGAAAAGTATTGTTAATTCCATCAGCCTGAAAAACGGCGAAGAGGAGTTTCTGGAACATGCAAAAAAGATAAAAGCTTACGGTGCAGCCGCAGTGGTAATGGCTTTCGACGAAAAAGGACAGGCAACAACCTATGAAAGAAAAATTGAAATCTGCAAACGGGCCTACGATTTGCTGACCGGTAAAATATCTTTTCCGCCCGAAGACATTATTTTCGACCCCAACATCCTTGCAATAGGAACCGGCATTGAAGAGCACAGCAATTATGCCGTTGATTTTATAAAAGCCGTGCGCTGGATAAAGGAGAACCTGCCTTATGCAAAAGTGAGCGGCGGAGTAAGCAACCTTTCCTTTGCTTTCAGGGGCAACAACGAAGTACGCGAAGCCATGAATTCGGTATTTCTCTATCACGCCATCAAAGCCGGATTGGACATGGGAATTGTTAATCCCGGTATGCTTCAGATTTATGATGAAATACCCCGTGACCTGCGCATGCTGGTGGAAGATGTGGTGCTAAACCGCAGAAAAGATGCCACCGAACGCCTGCTTGCCTATGCCCACCAAATGGAAACCCGCAAAGAGGAGCAAAGCCGCAAACCCGATGCCTGGCGGTTGGAACCCGTTGAAGAGCGTCTGAAACACGCTTTGGTAAAAGGTATTACCGATTACATTGAAGAGGATGTTGAGGAGGCAAGAAAAAAATTCCCCTTTGCTCTTGATGTAATCGAAGGCCCTCTGATGGCCGGTATGAACAGGGTGGGCGACCTGTTCGGGTCGGGCAAAATGTTTTTGCCGCAGGTGGTAAAAAGTGCCCGCGTAATGAAAATGGCCGTTTCGTACCTGTTGCCCTACATTGAACAGGAGAAAAGCAAAGAACAGGTCGAAAGCGGCAATACCAAAATAGTGCTGGCCACCGTAAAAGGCGATGTGCACGATATAGGAAAAAACATTGTGGGAGTTATCCTTTCGTGTAATAATTACGATGTAATAGACCTCGGAGTGATGGTGCCTACCGATAAAATTATTGAGGTGGCCGAAAGCGAAAAGGCCGATATTGTGGGGCTTAGCGGATTGATAACCCCCTCGCTGGAGGAGATGGTGCATGTGGCACAGGAGATGAAACGGAAAGGGATGAATGTACCGCTGTTGATTGGCGGGGCTACCACTTCCCCCATTCATACGGCGGTAAAAATAGCACCGGAGTATCCGCAACCGGTCATCCATGTGCGCGATGCTTCCAAGGTTACCAATGTGGTGAGCAAACTGCTCTCGCCCACCGAAAAAGAGGAATATCTTAATGATATTAAAGAAAAATATAATGCCCTGCTGCAAAAGCATCTGAGTACTGCCAAAGGGAAAAAATACATTTCGCTGGATGAAGCCCGCAAAAACCGCTTCCAACCCGGTTGGGAAAAAACAGCTATAGACAAACCCGCTTTTTTGGGAAACAAAACATTTGATGACTATCCCATTGATGATCTGAGAGAATTTATCGACTGGACATTTTTCTTCCATGCCTGGAAACTGAACGGACGCTATCCTGCTATCTTTAACGATCCCGTAAAAGGAAAGGAGGCCGAAAAACTGTTCGACGATGCACAAAAAATGCTCGACCGGATTATTTCGGAAAAGATGCTGACCGCAAAGGCTGTAATCGGAATTTATCCCGCACAGGCTGTTGGCGACAGCGTGGAGGTATTTTCGGACGAAGGGAAGAAAAAGCCTTTGGAAACCTTTCATTTTCTGAGAAATCAGGAGTTGAAAGAAGATGCTTCGCCCAACTACTGCCTAAGCGATTTTGTTGCACCCGCCGGAGCCGGTCTTACCGATTACATCGGGTTTTTTGCCGTAACCGCAGGGCTGGGCATAGAAAAACATCTCAAGGCATTTGAAAAACAACACGACGATTACAATGCCATTTTACTAAAAACCCTTGCCGACCGTTTGGCCGAAGCATTTGCCGAGCGCATGCACCATCTGGTACGTACCAGGTATTGGGGATACGATAAAGAGGAAAATCTTTCACCCGAAGAGATTCTGAAAGAAAAATACCGCGGAATCAGGCCTGCACCGGGCTATCCGGCATGTCCAGAGCATTCCGAAAAAAGAAAGATTTTCGACCTGTTGCAGGTTGAAAAAGAGGCCGGAATATCGCTTACCGAACACTATGCCATGTATCCGGCTGCTTCCGTCAGCGGATATTATTTTGCTCATCCCCAATCAAGGTATTTTGCCGTTGGAAAAATCCTTGACGATCAGATAGATGACTATGCCCGCAGAAAAGGGTTGTCGCGTGAAGAAGTAAAAAAATTATTAAACGCAAACATTGCATAATTAAATTGAATATGGAATTAAAAGTAACGGAACATATCGGCAAAGCCAAAGACACACTGTTTTCGTTTGAGCTGCTGCCGCCGCTGAAAGGACAAAATTTTCAATCGATACAAGAGGCCATTGATCCCCTTCTCGATTTTAATCCCGCGTTTATCAACATAACCTACCATCAGGAAGAGGTTGTATATGAACATCTTGAAAACGGTTATATGAAAAAACGGACCGTAAGAAAACGTCCCGGTACGGTGGGTATTGCGGCAGCCATTAAATACAGATACGGCATTCCGGTGGTGCCCCACATGATATGCGGCGGATTTACCCGCGAAGAGACCGAAAACGCTTTGATCGACCTCAATTTTCTGGGAATTAAAAACCTGCTCGTGGTACGTGGTGACCCGCAGCACGGATCCAAAATATTCCGCCCCGAACCCGAAGGTAACGAACATGCCATCGACCTTGTAAATCAGATTGTTGATATGAATAAAGGGATTTACCTTGAAAAAGACCTGAAAAATTCAAGCAAGACCGATTTTTGCATCGGCGTGGCAGGCTATCCCGAGAAGCACAGCGAATCGCCCAATATGGAAAGCGATATTCATTTTCTGAAAAAGAAAATAGAGGCCGGAGCATCTTACATTGTTACCCAGATGTTTTTCGACAATAAAAAATATTTTGAATTTGTCGATCTGTGTCGAAAGCACGGAATCACCGTTCCCATTATTCCGGGGTTAAAACCGGTTTCCACCCGCTCGCAACTGGTTTCCATTCCCAAAACATTTAACGTTGAGATGCCCGACCAACTGGTACGGGAGATTTTGAAATGCAAAGACAACAAATGTGTCCGTGAAGTGGGAGTGGAATGGGCCGTGGCACAATCAAAAGAGTTAAAAACCAAAGGAGCCCCAGTTATTCATTATTATACTATGGGTAAATCGGATAACATAAGGAAAATTGCACGGCAGGTATTTTGATTCTCAATAAACAAATACGTGGGGAATTTTCAGCATACACCATTTAGTCCCAGGAAAGGTCGGAAACGGTGAAGCGTAAACCTGTCGGGTTGAAAGCCGGTTGCGGGCAGGCTCCCGGCAGGTTGAAGAAATGAACACCGGTTACTTCTCCACCGCAGGTTGATTGATTATTAACAATTTAAAAATAAGCAATATTCAATGAGCAAGTAAAATAACGGGAATGAAAAACCCGGGTATTTGTAACCCGTACCGGGTTAACCCCTGCTTTTATTGTAATCCTTAATTCTTTATAAACTTTCCTTTCAGGCTTTTACCCTTACGTGTTGCAACGTTTATAATGTAAATTCCTTTTTTCAAAAAAGATACATCAAGCGTTGTTTTGTATCGAACGGAACCGGATTTAATGTTTGTTATTCCCCTTCCGTTTACATCATAAACTTTTATTGTTTTTATCCTGTCCGTTTTGTCGTTTAGTTCAATTGTTAATGAATTTTTCGCGGGGTTTGGGACTAACCGCAGACTGTTTGTCATTCCCTTTTTTTTTATCTCCGGGGTGTTTAAGATGTAGCTGAAATCGCTTAAAATATGATCGTAAGCCGGTACCCATTTACTTAACACCGTATCATAGTTTTCATAGTGCATGGCTTTCCATATGGAACCGATATACTCAAAAAAATATCTGCTGCCTGTAATGGTATCCCATTCATTATTTATCATTTTCTCTTTTGTTACTAGCGTTATTAATTTTCTCTCATTAAAAACCGTTTTTAAACGCACCAAAAGGTACCAACCAATACTGTCTTCCCAATAAAACGTATATGATTCCCTACTACCGTAAGTATCATACAATAAACTATCTTTTTTAAAATAGTCCCATTTCTGTCTGTCCTCGTCCCAAAGATATTTTACAATAAATTCAACATCAGGTACATAATTTGTAGTTCCTTGCCAGTCATGTAAAACAACATCTGTGAATTTGGCATAATTTTTCCATTCTCCATTATCCCAAGTATAATTATAAAAAGAATCATATTCTCCGGTAGTATCATTAGTTAAATGATAAGGTACCCAGAAGTCATATACCCACTGTCCGCCTCTGTATTGACTGAATTTTTTATCGTAAACATTTCCGAATTCGTTAAACAGGTAATCTGTTTTAACTCCATCGGTTAAAACCCATTTTTTTCCGTCCCATACCGAAGTTGAATCTTTGTAAATGAGGTTGTTTTTTGTGTTCTCATAATATGAAATACCACGGTAAGCGTACTTTTTCCAGGCAGTATCATAGTTGTACCACCTGTAATCCATAATAAGAGAATCCAACCCCTTGCCATTATAAAACTTTACCACACTGTCGTAGTTGATCCATACATTTCCGGGATTACCGGTATAATTTTGCGTTACGGTTGCCGTAATGCGGTCATTGTCATCGTAGTAATAATTAAATTTTTGCATGGTGTCCTGCTGTTCCATGTTAATGGTAATTGCATATTTTTGGTTTGCCGTTCCCGGGTAATAATCGAACAGTGCCGACAGATAGGGATAAAATTCACCGTCTTCCCACCGGTTAATGTCGTACCGGTGATAGAGCCAGATAGTATCCGCTTTGTCTAATTGTTCTTTTAGCATTCCTGTTAAAAAAGGCATATTGTTGCCAAGATTTTTCCATAATAAAGTATTGTCATCGCTACCGTAATGATGCCCGTAAATAAAACCGGACACTGAAACGGGTATGTTTTTAAAATCACCGGTTGAATAATCAGATTGATTAGAGACATTAATGTTTTTAAGGGTTTGCCGTAAAGGGTTTTGTGCCGTAATATTTGTAAAAGTGAACAATAAAAATATAAAAGTTGCTGCTTTTAATATCTTCTTCATGATTATCTTTTTTTATTCAATGAATGTTTTTAATATTTCGATTGTTTAATCCTGACCGGTTGATAAATAAATTGAAATACAAAGATATACATAATTTAATAAAAACGCAATTCTCAAGGTTATATACTCAAACGGGTCAGCATTTACCAATAAACTTGTTTAAAGTCTCAATATTTTATACTCATTGTCATTACATTAACTTTAAACAACTTCAATGTAAAATTTAAAATACTTAATCGAAATTTTGGAGTTAGAGTTTAATTACTTTTACTGAAATTATTTGGATAATTCAATTATTTGATATTTTTGTCCCCGATAAAGCAAAAAACATCAATGAATAATTTGTTCAACACATACTATTTCTTCTATTACTTTTTTTACGGAAAAGGTAAGAAGGGACGTTGTGTGTGTTGAAAAGTAAGATAAAGGTAATAATTCACAAAAGTCCCGGAGCAATTCGGGACTTTTTTTTTGATATAATTAAGATGAAAAAAATAGCGATTCAGGGGATTGAAGGTTCGTTTCACGACATAGCGGCGCGAAAATATTTCGACGGAACCCGATATGAAGTGCTGGCCTACACATCATTTCCGCAGTTGTTTGATGCTTTGGAAGAAGACGAAGCGGATTGTGCAGTGGTAGCCATCGAAAATACCATTGCCGGCAGCATACTTCCCAATTATGCATTGTTAAAAACTTCGGGAATGAAAATTACCGGGGAGACTTATCTTCGAATTGAACAACATCTGCTTATCTTTCCCGGACAGAAAACGGAAGAGATTACCGAAATCCATTCACATCCCATGGCCTTACAGCAGTGCATGGAGTTTTTGAATCCGTTTCGCCGGAAAGGGGTAAAACTGGTAGATACCGAAGATACGGCTCTAAGTGCAAAAAATCTGGCGGCCGGTCGTTTTAAAAATATTGCCGTAATTGCCAGCCGCCGTGCCGCCCGGTTGTATGGACTGGAGATTGCTTTTGAAGGAATAGAGACCAACAAGCAGAATTATACGCGTTTTCTGATTGTTTCGAAAACTGACGGGCACCAAAAAGAGGAAACCGATAAGGCTTCGCTCTGTTTTGTATTGCCACACAAAAAGGGTAGTCTTTCGGCTGTTTTGTCCGTTTTTTCTTTTTATGATATTAATCTTACCAAGATACAATCGCTTCCCATTCCGGGGCGTCAATGGGAGTATCTGTTTCATGTGGATTTAACTTTTGATGAAACAACAAGATACCACCAGGCAGTGAATGCCATCAGGCCGCTAACCACACAACTGGATATTTTGGGTGAATATAAGGAAGGAGGAAAACAATGAGGATAAAACCGGCAAACCGTTTGAATGCATTGAACGAGTATTATTTTTCGGAAAAGCTTGCCCAATTGGAAAGAATGCGGGCGAAAGGTATTGATGTGATTAATTTGGGAATAGGCAATCCCGATCTTCCCCCCGACACGGAAGCAATAGAGGTATTGCAGACCGAAAGTGCCCTCAGCGGCAATCACGGTTATCAGTCGTACAGAGGTATTCCACAGCTTAGGGAAGCGCTTTCGGACTGGTACGGGAAATGGTTCGGGGTATCATTAAATCCTGATGATGAAGTGTTGCCGCTTATGGGTTCCAAAGAGGGAATTATGCATATTTCCATGGCTTTTTTAAATCCCGGTGACGAGGTACTTGTGGCCAACCCTGCTTATCCGGCTTATGCTGCGGTTGCAAAGTTATCGGGGGCTGCGGTGCGTTATTATCCGCTGAAACGGGAAAATGATTTTTTCCCCGATTTGGATACGCTTGAAAAAAGCGATTTGTCAAAAGTAAAGCTGATGTGGGTTAATTATCCCAATATGCCTACGGGAAAAAGTGCCGGATTTTCATTGTTCAAAAATCTGGTATCCTTTGGTAAAGAACACAACATTCTGATTGTAAATGATAACCCGTACGGCCTTATTCTTACCGAAAAACCGGAAAGTATTCTGAAAGCGGACTCCGGAAAAGAGATTGCCTTGGAACTTAACTCGCTCAGCAAATCGCACAATATGGCAGGATGGCGCATCGGGATGGCAGCAGGAAACAGACAGTACATTAAAGCAATATTGAATGTTAAAAGCAATATGGATTCGGGCATGTTCAAACCGCTTCAACTGGCTGCTGCGAAAGCCCTGAAAAATTCCGAAAATCAAATACGGCAAATCAACAGAGTTTATAAACATCGACAACAACTGGCGTATAATCTTTTGGACAAGCTGGGATGTAGTTTTCAAACCGATGGTGCGGGGCTTTTTATCTGGGCACAAATACCCGGTTCATTTGCCGGTTCACGGGAATTTTCGCAGTGGTTGCTGGATAAAACGGCTGTTTTTATCACCCCGGGATTTATTTTCGGTTCCGAAGGAGAGCGCTACATCAGGCTTTCGCTCTCTAACAGCGAAGAAAAAATAAAACAGGCCATCAGCCGGGTTTGAAAAATAACGGAAATCGATATTAAAAAACAAACTTTAAAACAAGCCATATGAAGATAGCAATTGTAGGAATAGGACTGATTGGAGGCTCTATGGCACTTGATTTGAAAAAGCGGGGTTTTGCCACTACCGTTACGGGCGTTGATAACAATCCGCAACATGCAAATATTGCTTTGCTCAGCGGGCTGGTTGACGAAATCGATACGCTGGACAATGCCATTGACAAAAGCGATTTGATTATTCTTTCAACCCCTATCGATTCTATCAAGCTGCTGTTGCCGCGGGTGCTTGATAAAATATCGGGAACCGGAAAAGTAGTTACCGATACGGGTTCTACAAAAGCGGGACTGGCAAAACGGGTAGCCGCTCATCCGGCACGAAAGCAATATGTTGCGGGGCATCCCATGGCGGGGACGGAGTTTTCGGGGCCAATGGCTGCCATGAGCCGTTTGTTCGATTACAAAAGCGCCATTGTTTGCGATAAGGAAAAAAGCGATCCCAATGCACTGAAAACCGTTGAGATGATGTATGAAAAATTGCAAATGAAGATTATTTATATGAACTCGCAGGAGCATGATGTAAGTGCAGCATATGTGTCGCATATTTCGCATATTTCTTCTTTTGCTCTGTCGCTGGCGGTGCTCGAAAAAGAAAAAAACGAAAACAAAATACTGAGCCTGGCTTCCGGAGGTTTTGCCTCAACGGTGCGGCTTGCAAAAAGCTCGGCCGATATGTGGGTGCCTGTATTTGAACAAAATGCAACCAATGTGCTGGAAGTGCTGGATACTTATATGGAAAAACTGGGACAATTCAGAGAAGCCATCCGAAACGGAAATCATGAATACATTACATCGCTCATAGAAGAAGCAAATAAAATCAGAAAGATATTATGATAATGAAAATAAATATATGAGAAACAACATGCATATTATACCGATAAACCAATGGAAAGAGTACAACCAAAGGCCGCTGGTAATTGCCGGGCCGTGCAGCGCCGAGACGGAGTCGCAGGTTTTGGAAACGGCACGACAACTGAAAGCGGAGGGAAAAACGGATGTTTACCGCGCAGGAGTCTGGAAGCCCCGTACACGACCCAATTCCTTTGAGGGTGTGGGTTCCGATGCCTTGCCGTGGTTGCGCCGCGTACAGCAGGAAACCGGAATACCGGTAACCGTAGAGGTAGCCAATGCAAAACATGTATATGAAGCACTGAAATATAACATCACCCTGTTGTGGCTGGGAGCCCGTACCACGGCAAATCCTTTTGCAGTACAGGAAATAGCCGGTGCACTGAAAGGTGCCGATGTAGGTATTTTGATAAAAAACCCCGTTAATCCCGATATTGAACTGTGGTATGGGGCGGTGGAACGGATTTATGCTGCCGGAATCAGTAAAATAGGGCTGGTGCACCGCGGATTTTCCACTTACGACAAATCAATATTCCGCAACCTGCCCCAGTGGCAAATACCCATTGAGATGAAAAGCCGCCTGCCCGAAGTGGCCATGATCAACGACCCGAGCCATATAGGCGGTAAAAGGGAGTTGTTGGGTGAGATTGCGCAAAAGGCCATGGACCTCAATTTTGACGGACTGATGATAGAATCGCACGTTAATCCCGGTGAGGCATGGAGCGATGCCGGTCAACAGATAACACCGGAGGAATTGACCACTTTGCTGGAAAACCTTGTTTTGAGGAATCCCGATGTAAACAAACCCGAATTGCTGGAATCTTTATCCGAATTGAGAGGTAAAATAGATGAAATCGACGACCGCCTGTTGTGTTTGCTCGAAAAACGCATGCAAATAGCCCGCAGCATAGGTGAATACAAAAAGAAAAACAATATGAGTGTATTGCAAAACAAACGCTGGGAAGAAATCATCTACAAAAACATTGAGAAAGGTAAGCAAAAAGGATTGAGCAGGGAGTTTATCAACCGGCTTTTCAAAGCAATTCACCAGGAATCTATTAACCATCAAATAAAAATTTTAAACAGACAAGAAAATACGGTGTCGGTAAAATCCTGAGTATTTTCAGACAGGTTTTTTTACGATTAAGATAAAACATTACTTTTGAAAAAAATATATGGATGAAGTATTTGTATCTTATATTTTCACTTTTCTTCTTCTCTTTTATTAAGGCTGAAAGTATTCACAGGACAACGATTCCCGAAAATAACAATACAAACAAAATTATTGCAAATACTGCATCCAACAGTCGGCCTGAAAAAAGTGAGTTTAGAAAGAAGCTGGACAAGTTCAATAAAACAATGGAGAAAGCTGTAAAAAAGTTTCCTTTACCTGTAATCTCTTACTCTACCACCACCAAATGGCTTTTCGGCCTGACTAAGATAAACAGTTTCAGAATAGGTGCTGAAAAGCCCGATGATACAACCATTCAACCATCGCATATAACAGAACTCGCTTACTTTACGCAAAACAAGCAATATAAGATCGTGGTATCCGCAAATTTAATGTTTGGCGACAATAAATATGAAAGCATATCAAAATTAATGGTCATCAACTTCCCAACCTTGTTTTTTGGTGTGGGGAACAATACAGAGGCAGAAAAAAGATGTATTCTTGATACCAGAAATGTTGCCACTTCACAGGTTTTTATGTACAATTTCAGTGAACGATTTTATTTTGGTTTGAAGTATGATTTTAATTATTACTGGAAAGTGGATACGCTTGATTACCGCTGTAGCCTGAGTGAAAATCAGGTAACCGGACTCAGGGAAAACGAAGGTTTTCAATCCGGCCTGGGAATGAGCATAAGCCGTGAAACCCGTGATAATCGTTTTAATGCACGGAGGGGTTCATACATCAACATTGGATATATGGGTTATTTCAAATGGCTGGGCAGTAATTTTGTCTATAACTCATTTACTCTCGATTTGCGTAAGTATGTCACCCCGGTAAAATGGCTTACCATTGCCGGACAGTTTTATACCGAAGCAAAATACGGCGATGTTCCTGTACAATCACTGGCGTTGATGGGCGGCGCCAACCACATGAGAGGGGTTTACATTGGCAGGTTTCGCGACAAAACAAAAATTGAAGCTCAACTGGAAATGCGCTTCCCCATAGTATGGATCCTTGGTGGAACGGTATTTACCGGATTGGGGCAGGTAGGTCCTGACTACCAAAGCTATTCACTAAAAGGAACAAAATGGTCTTATGGTGCGGGATTGCGCCTTATGGTTGACCAATCAACACGTACCAACATGCGATTTGACTTGGGTTTTTTTGAAGGCAGCCCCCAATTTTTTTTCACCTTTTCCGAAGCTTTTTAAATGGCTGACATCTGCAATAATCCTTGTTACGGTACAGGAAACAACCGGTGCACTGAAAAGTACCGATGCGGGCATCTTGATAAAAAGATCCCTGGCAATCCTCGTGAAGTATGGAGCGATTTCGGCCGGCATATAACACCGGCACGATTATCCTGCCTGTAGCTGTTTTTTTATTTCATCCCATTTGGCGTCATCAAATTTGGCACCGATTACCTCAATAACCGTTGATGCCAAAAGCGATCCTGCATATCCCGCTTTTTCAAATCCCAGACCATTGAGGTATCCCCACAGGAATCCCGAAGCGTATATGTCGCCGGCACCGGTGGTATCAATGGGGTTGGCTTTGATAGGTTCTATGTTCACAATCAGCTCACGTTGTTTTACCATAGAGCCCTTGCCACCGATTTTAACTACGGATATATCAACCGATTTTGATATTTCATGCAATGCCTCTTTGGGTTCCATACCGGTAAACGCTTTGGCCTCTTCTTCATTGGCAAAAAGGATGTCCACATATTTTTCGGTCATCTCTTTCAGGAAATCAAGGTTGTCTTCCACCACATTGAAACTCGCCAAATCCAGAGAAATTTTCAATCCGGCCTCTTTTGCAAGCCTGAGAGCTGTTTCGATAAGCTCGTGGTTTTGAACAAGATACCCTTCTATGTGAAGGGCATCGTAACCTTCAAACAGCTCTTTTTTAAGCATGTCGCCCGAAAGTTCGACGGCAGCCCCGAGGAATGTGCCGAAGGTACGTTCACCATCTTTGGTAATGAATGCATTGGCAATGCCGGACGGCGAATCGCTTTTGAACAAAAGGGGTGTAATACCGCTTTTTTTCATGTCTTCCTCAAAAAAACGGCCGGTTTCATCCCTGCCCACGGTTCCGATGAATGCGGTTTCCATTCCCAGCCGTGCCAGCCCGTGAATGGTGTTGGCTGCCGAACCTCCCGAAGCCATCTCTTTTTTAAAGTCCTTGGTTTTATCTGCAATAAGTGCCGAAGTTCCGGCATCAATCAGTTGCATGCTGCCTTTGGGAAATCCCAGTTCGTTGATTATTTTCTCATCGTCTAACCTGATAAGCACATCAACCAGTGCATTCCCTATCCCTATTACTTTTGCCATTGTCTTTTTTTTGAATTTTGCGGCAAAAGTAAGCAAATAGCAGGAAACGGGATTCAGGAAAAATATAGAATCTGATAAAATATTGTATCTTTGGCTTTCAAATCTTTAACTAAGGGAATGGCTGTTGTAACATTAATAAGTGATTGGGGTGACGCAGGTTATTATACGGCTGCCGTGCACGGAAAACTGCTGAATTTATTGCCGGATGTTGTTTTTGTAAACATCACCGATAAGGTTCCGCGGCACGATCTCAATTATACTGCCTATGTTCTTTCCAATGCCCGGCCAAATTTTCCCGAAGGGACAATCCATATCATCGCCATTGACAGCGAAGAGAACGACATACACTCTCATGTGGCGGTTTCTTACAAAAATCATTTTTTCATTGGTGCCGACAACGGTATTTTTTCACTTATGTTTGATGAAACCCCCGACGAGGTGGTAAGCCTTTCGGATATTCTCTACGACAATCTGGATGCCACTACTTTTCCCGAACGCGACCGTTTTGCAAAAGTTGCAGCAATGATTGCAGATGGAAAAAAACTTTCGGAAATAGGTCCCCCGTTTGAGTTAAAAACGGAGCTTGTACCGTTTAAACCCACTTCCGGAAAAACCGATATTGAAGGTATGGTTGTTTTTATTGATGGTTATGAAAACCTCGTTACGAATATTCACCGGTCGTTGTTTCAACAAGTAATCAGAAACAACTCTTTCGAAATACATCTTAAAGGATATCATATCAATAAAATATCGGACACATACAGCGATGTACCCGAAAGCAGTCTGGTGGCTTTTTTTGGCAGCAACGGCTATCTGCAAATAGCCCTGAACCGCAGTAAAGCACACTCATTACTCAATATAGGTATTAACGATAAGGTAGTTATTGAAATCAAAAAGCCCGGTGAGGATGCTCCTCCTTCATTGTTTTAAAACAGACTTTTCTTTTTGGTAAGGAATCCCCGTGTAAAGGCGATAATAAGAACAAAAAAGCTAATAAAACCCGATATGCGTGCTATGTAATCGCCGTATTCCATGTAAAAAGTGGGCTCATTGTTCATGTTTATGACGGCACTGAATGCATCTTGTTTCCAATAGGCTGTTTTTTTAAGGATATCGCCTCTGGCATCAATAATTCCCGATATACCGGTGTTTGCCGAACGCACAACATACCTTCGTGTTTCTATGGCACGAAGAACCGACATATAAAAATGTTGTTTGTATCCGGGAGTATCGCCCCACCAGCCGTCGTTGGTAATAACAAAAATAGCATTGGCGCCCAGGGCAACGGTTTTTGCCACAAACTCACCGAATACCGATTCATAGCAAATTGCCGGCGCTATTGCCCAATCCATTCCCGGCTTATTAAATATGGTCAGGTGGTTTTCATCTTTTAGTGTTCCCACAATACCGCCCAAATCAATGGCAAACTTTTCCAACGGTTTTAAAATAGCCCACGACGGCATACGCTCTACCCCGGGTGTCAGTTTAGACTTATGATGTATTTGAATAAACGGTGTTGTGTCAATTTCGCAGGCAGTGTTAAAAGCATAATAATATTTTCCTTTGTAAGGACGGGCGGCATTGGTCAGCGGTTCATTCTTCCTTAGCCAGCGGTAGGTTGATGCCCCGATAACAAAACTTGCCGACGGATGTTTTTTTAAATAATTTCTTATTAATTGTATGCTTTTTGAACGGTAAAATTGTTCTTCCCAAATGCCTTCCTGAATGGCCGATTCGGGACAAACAACATATTGTGTGGAACCGGTGATAACCGAATCGGCCAAATGAAAGATGCGCTGCATGACTACCGACGGCGGAAGGTTAAATTCTTCGGTGTAGGGGTCAATATTGGGTTGGACAACCACCACCTCTGCCCGATTTTTCTCTTCATGATACCGTTTGTACAAAAAGTGCGAATAAAATATGGGAACCAAAACAAGCAAAAGGGTTAGTCCTCCGTGCAATAAGGCGATGTCCTTTTTTTTCTCCTGCCACTTAACAATGGCCTGAAACAAAAGAACATTTACCCAAAGTACCCAGAAACTGCCTCCGAAGATTCCGGTAAATTCATACCACTGAATCCAACCAGGCTTTGTGGAAAACACATTTCCGAGGGTGAGCCAGGGCCAGGTCAGCTCCCAGTTGTTGTGGAAATATTCCCAGCTGATCCAGTAAAAAATCAAAATTCCGAATCCCCGTTTGTTGTCGAAAAGCCGCTTTTTAGAGATGTGATACACCTGAAAAACCACAGCGGAAAAAAGGGCGTTGATAACAATGGCAGCTATGGCTCCCGGAGGGGTGGAGTTCCATATCCACCAGGTTGTGAGCGCGTTCCATACAACAAAAGAAAACCATGAATACCAAAACATGCCTTTCCCATTGCTGTTTCCCAAATGATGCTGTACCGCCAGCAACGGAACCAGTGCCACAAAAACAAGCGGAGTAAAACCGCGGGCAGGCCAAGAGGCAGCCAGCAAAAGCCCGCTTAACAGCGACAGCAAAAAAAGATGTTTCGGTTTCAGATTCATCATGCTAAAATAGACATTTTAATCGTCGGAGAACTCTTTTAGCAATTTGCGGTATTGCATAAACACTTTTGCCCGCGATACAAAACCGATATACTTCCCGTCTTTTATTACCGGCAGGTTGTAATTTCCCGACTCCTGAAACTTACGGGCAACATCTTCCATTGACTCATCGGGCGAAACTACCGGGTCGGGCATATACATTATCTCTTCCACCTTTATTTTGTCGTACAAATCATGGTTAAAGATGATGTTTCTGATGTCGTTTACAAATACAATTCCTTCAAAATTATTG
Organism: Bacteroidales bacterium; assembly: GCA_027022105.1. Taxonomy (GTDB): domain Bacteria; phylum Bacteroidota; class Bacteroidia; order Bacteroidales; family F082; genus Sulfidibacterium. The sequence goes on from JALVZH010000264.1 coordinate 16,417, forward strand.
TCCTTGTCCGTTACGGCAACAATATTTCTTTCCGATTCGGCAATCACCTTAACCAGTTCGCCCAGTGTGGCCTCTTTACGAATGGTTTTGATGTTGGTTTCTATCAGGCTGGAAACCTTGAGCATCTGCATCACATTTTTATCCTTATCATGCGTCATCAGCTCGCCGCGCTGAGCCAGTCTTTTGGTATAGATGCTGTGCGGCTCAAAAATAATAATGGTCAGATAGCTGAACAATGCCGTAAATATAAGCGGGGTGAGCAGTTCGTAACCGCCTGTAAATTCGGCAATAAGAAATATTCCCGTAAGGGGGGCATGCATCACTCCGGCCATTACACCGGCCATCCCCACCAGTGCCATATTCTTTTCCGGAACCTGCAAAAAGGGCAACAGATTGACCACCCGTGCATAAAAAACACCAAATACCCCGCCAACAAACAGTGAGGGCGCAAAGATACCTCCCACACCGCCGCTTCCGCCGGTAAGCGCCATGGCAATTACCTTAAATGTAAAAATAAGCCCCAAAGCCAAAATAACAAGACCGGGAGTACTTAAATGTCCGAAAAGCATCTGGTTTACCAGTTCGTCGGTATTGTTATTGATGAGAAAATGCAAAAATTCGTAACCCTCGCCGTATAACGAAGGCAGGGCGTAAATCATGGCACTCAACAGGGCGGTTCCGGCAAGCCATTTCAGTGTTGTATTTTTGAATTTGGAGAAAGTATCTTCGATAAAAATGGTCATTTTGGTAAAATAGAGCGAAACAAAGCCGGTAAGAATACCCAAAACAATGTAGTAGGGAAGATGGTTGATGTAAAAGCCTTCATCCAATTGGAAAGAAAACAAAACGCCGGGCCCCATGAGGAAATAAGCAACGGTGGCTGCGGTAGCCGATGAAATAAGTAACGGAATAAGGGTTACCATGGTAAGGTCGAGCATAAGCACTTCGAGGGAAAAAATAACGGCAGTGACAGGTGCTTTGAAAATACCGGCAATGGCTCCCGAAGCTCCGGCACCGATAAGTATGATAATTGACTTATAGTTAAGGTGGAACTTCCTTCCGAGAAAAGAGCCGATGGCACTACCCGTTAACACAATGGGAGCCTCAAGTCCCATGGAACCTCCGAAAGCAATGGTAAAGGTACTTCCAATCATGGAGGAGTACATGTTGTGCGCCTCTATTTTTCCGTTTTTCTTCGATATGGCATACAAAATACGGCTTACTCCGTGACTGATGTTGTCTTTGATAACATATTTCGAAAAAAGAATGGTTATCCCGATACCTACAGGTGGTAAAATCAGGTAAAGGTAGTTCCCTTTTGAAAAATCGAACCCGTAGCTTAACAGGTCGTGTGTATAGTGCACCAGATTTTTAAGAAAAACAGCGGTAAGTCCGCTCAGCAGTCCGATAACAAAACTGAGCAGCAGCAATCTTCTTCTGTAAGAGGTGCTTTCTACCGTAAATTGCGAAAAAGGATGTGTAAACTTCATCAACCCGAAAGTTTGGTGCAAATGTAGAAAAATTGCGGGTGCAAACAGGACGGTGAAACAATCTGTGGAGATAATACATATTTATAATGAGATTGTCAAATTATCAAAATAGGAACACGGGGATGAGGAAACGTAACATGCATTATACCCGATAATTCATCGGTAACCGCCGGGAAAGCTTTGATACCAGAGTTTTTGAAGATCACCGAAAGATGTACGTAGTTTCCCTTTTATCCTACCAAACCGGTGAAGATATGTTTTCAACCTGACAGAGGACTTATACCGATTACACAGTAAAATATCGCATATATTCACTTTGTTCAATCTGCTCATTTTACTATAGACGTGCAAGTCGCAGGCTGATCGACATTTACCATTGTATAACCCGTAATCCTTCGTTCAACCCATCATATCACCTGACTTTTCCCATTTAAATTCTATAATACAAAAATAGAATTAAATAGACCCTCTTTTTTAATTTTACAAACATACGAGGTCAGTTGCGGTAGTGCTAGTGAGGCTTACGGCGAGGAGGCTGAGCGGTTAGCGAAGACCCCTGTAACAAGCAACTCCAAGTCCGGCCGGTCGCCCAAATAAAAAACAAGGCCACCATTTATCATTATGATGACCCTGCTTTGTAAAATAATATTTTGTTCCTGTAATGTCTATTCCGAAATAACGGCCTCTTTTTCAGCCTTTTTTTCGGAAGGCACATCTTCCTTTATTACCGGATGTTCCTTGATTATGGTAAGTTCGTCAATCAGGTTTTTGGCACCGGCGTATTTGTCAATGATAAACAGTACATAACGAATATCCACATTAATGGTTCGTTGCAGCTTGTTGTCGAATTTTATATCGCCGCTCATGGCTTCCCAGTTGCCGTCGAATGCCAGTCCGATGAGCTCACCGTTGCCGTTCATAATGGGGCTTCCCGAATTTCCGCCGGTAATGTCGTTGGTAGAGAGGAAGTCGGTAATCAAATGGCCGTTTTCGCCGTATTGTCCGAAATCTTTTGCTTTGTAAAGCTCTTTCAGTTTGTCGGGAACAATAAACTCGGGGTTGTCGGGATCCTCTTTTTCCATTACGCCGTAAAGATGTGTTACAAAATCGTAATGCACCGCATCGGCGGGGTAGTAGTCCTGAACGGTTCCATAGGTAAGGCGCATGGTAAAGTTTGCATCGGGATAATAATTTTTTTCAGGATTCATTTCTTTGAGTGCTGCAATAAACAGACGATGGCCCCTGCTTAACAAATCTCTGTACTGCTTGCTTTCCTTGTCAATCTCTTTGTATTTTTCATAAAACGCATTCCAAGCCACAAAGGCCGGGTCTTTGGCAATCTTTTTTGCCGATGGTTTATCAAGAAAAGCATTTACCTTTGCGGATGAGCTGAAAATGGAACGTTCAAAGAGTTTTCCGGCATATTTGTTGAAATCGCCTTTGTATTTTTTCTCAACATTCAACAGATAAATCGGTTGCTGGTCGGCAGGAACATCCTTGCTGTACATCTCCATGAGGCTTGCGAGAAGGTTTCTGTCGATTTCTTCGTTGTAATCTTTAAAATAATTTTTAGCCGACTCGCGCAGGGACGACACCATTTTGTCGATTTTTTCCTTTGGAGTATTTTTGTCTTCCAGGGCTTTTTTCAGCCGGTTAAATCTGTTGGCAAAACGCAAAATCTCGGGTCCGCGGTAAATTCCTTCTATAAAATAATAACGGGCTGTTTCATACCCTTTCAAACCTTCGTAAGCGTTTTGCAAATCGCTGAATATTTCTCCGTATTTTTCTTTTCTTGCTTCATCCTTGTTAATCCAGTTAGCCAGTTCGGCTTCAAGTTGTTGCTTCTCTTCTTTAACTTTTAACCGTTTCAGCGCTTTTGTCTGACCGATAAAGTATTTCCAGTAGTTTGAGGTGTGAGCATATTTGGTGGCGTATTGCAGGTTAACTGCCGGGTCTTTGGTCATGCCCTCTTTCATTACCTTCAACTTCTTATCACGGATTTTCACAATAAGCGGGTTGGTAAGGTTGATGGCCATATCCACACCGTAGGAAGAGAGATAACGCTCGGTACTTCCCGGATTTCCCATAATCATGGCAAAGTCGCCTTTGCGTTTGGGGGAAATGTTGACGGGCAGGTAGTGTTTCGGTTTCAAAGGAATGTTATTTTCGGAATATTCAGCGGGAGAGCCGTCGGGAGCGGTATAAACCCTGAATATCGAGAAATCGCCGGTATGGCGGGGCCACATCCAGTTGTCGGTATCGCCGCCGAATTTGCCGATGGCCGAGGGGGGTGTACCCACCAGCCTGATGTCTTTATACACCTCGTAAACATATACGTAGTAGTTGTTTCCGCCGAAAATCGGTTTTACCACAGCCATGTATTTACCATCTTCGGAAGCCTCTTTTTCGATGGCTTGGCTGTTTTTTCCGATAATCTCATTGCGTTGTTCTTCCGTCATTTTGTCGTCAACACCTTCGAGGGCTTTACCGGTAACATCTTCCATTTTAACAAGGAATTTAACCGTCAACCCCTCAATGGGAATCTCTTCTTCTTTTGTGTATGCCCAAAAGCCGTCTTTCAGGTAGTCGTGTTCAACGGTGCTGACCTTTTGTATGGAACCGTATCCGCAATGGTGGTTTGTAAAAAGCAATCCTTCCGGGGAAACGATTTCGCCGGTACAACCGCCGCCGAAAATAACAATGGCGTCTTTGAGGCTTGAGTGATTGATGCTGTAAATATCTTCGGCACTCAGTTTACAACCCATTTTGTGCATTTCGGCAATATTTTTTTTCAGCAGCAAAGGTACCCACATTCCTTCGTCGGCCTTTAAGGCACTGATTCCGGCAAATATCAATGCCAGAAATAAAACTGTTATTTTTCTCATTTTTAAATTATTATGGTGATTAAACAAATTCTTCTCCTTTTTCAATCTTTACATCATTCACAAACTGACGGATTTGTTGTTCATCCTGTTTGCGGCAGATAAGCAGCGTATTGTCCTGCAAAACAACAATGTAATCGTCAAGTCCCTGAATAACACCAATTTTGCCTTCCGACAGGTTTACAATACAGTTTTTTGTGTCGTAAGTAAGCACATCGCCCACAGTGGCATTTTGGTTTTCATCCTTTTCGCGGATTGAATAGAGCGAGCCCCATGTTCCCAGGTCGGACCAGCCGAAATCAACGCTCAATACATACACATTGTCGGCTTTTTCCATTACACCGTAGTCTATTGAGATGTTCTGGCAAACGGCATAGGTCTCTTTGATAAAGTCATCCTCTTCGGGGGTATTGTATTTACCAATGCCCTTTTTAAAGAGGCTGTCCACATCGTTCAGGTGTTTTTCAAAGGCGGCCATAATGCTTTTGAGCGACCAGACGAAAATTCCTGAGTTCCAAAGGAAATCACCGCTTTCGAGGAAGGTTTTTGCCAGTTCCAGATTGGGTTTTTCGGTAAAGGTTTTCACTTTCCGGAGGCGGTCGTCAACAGGGTAGATGCTTTTTTCATCGTATTGAATGTATCCGTATCCAGTGTCGGGCCTGCTTGGCCTGATGCCAAGGGTCAGCAGCCAGTCGTTGTTTTCGGCTGCGGTTAAAGCCACTTTGATGTCGTTAACAAACTCATCTTCTTTGAGGATGATGTGATCGGAAGGGGCAACCACCACTACGGCATTGGGGTTTTCCTCTTTTATTTTGTAGTTGGCAAAAGCAATGCAGGGTGCGGTGTTTCGCCGCGAAGGTTCGCAAAGCACCTGCTTTTCAGTTAGCTCGGGAAGCTGTTCCAAAACGAGGTTTTTATAAATTTCGTTGGTTACAACGTAAATGTTTTTGGCCGGAAGGATTTTTAAGAACCGGTCAAAGGTAAGCTGAATCAGCGTTCTGCCCGTACCCAGCACATCCATAAACTGTTTGGGATGTTTGGTAATGCTCATGGGCCAAAACCGGGAGCCCACGCCGCCGGCCATAATGACGCAATAATAATTTGATGAATTGTCCATAATATCAAGTTGATAAAATTAGTTCGCAAAAATAATTGAATTATTGGTTGTGATAATTGATTTTGCATTAAAAACCATTTTTACCCAATGAATTTGATATTTACCGTATCGTAAATTAAAAAAATCTTTAAATTTGAAAATCAATTAACCGACCATGAAAACAACCAATTCACACGACAAATACTTCAAAGAGGTATTCTCCAAAAAGGAAGAAGCAACAGCTTTTTTAAAAGGAAGCCTGCCGGAAGAACTGGTCAGGAATATTAACTTCGATTCTTTGGCACCACTTAAAGATTCCTATATAGATGAGGAACTAAAAGAAAACTTTTCCGATTTGGTATTTACCTGTAAGTACAAAGGAAAGAAAGAAATTAAAATCGCCCTGCTCTTTGAACACAAAAGCAAACCGGTACAGTATCCGCATTTTCAACTTTTGAAATATCTGATAAAACTGTGGGATGCCGATTTAAAACAGAAAAGAAAACCTGTTCCGGTGATTCCAATTATCTTTTATCACGGAAAAGAAAGATGGAACAAGAAAAAATTTGCGGAATATTTTGAAGGAATTGATGAACAATTGACATCGTTTTTACCTTCATTCGACTACCACCTCGAAGACCTGTCAAGATACACAGACGAAGAGATAGCACAGCGGTACAATGAGATAAAAACCCGTACCGCACTTTTGTTGATGAAAAATATTTTTAATGAACATTTGCTTCGCAATAAAGTTCGTATTATTTTTGTGGGAGGAAACAGAATAGTTAATCAGGAAACGGGAGAACAATTTTTTACGGCAACATTTTACTATTTGTTCAGTAACATAGAAAAAGGATACAAAGAGATAACTAAGGAAATAGAAACCATAACCGAAAAAGGAGGAGACATAGCCATGACCATAGCAATGCAACTACGAGAAGAAGGACTGAAAGAGGGATTACAAAAGGGAATGCAAAAAGGAATGCAAAAAGGAATGCAAAAAGGAATGCAAAAGGGACTATTTGAAAAAGAAAAAGAGGTTATCATAAAACTATTTACAAAAGCGGAATTTACCGTCGCTCAGATTACGGAATACTTAGATTTGGATAAAAATTTTGTAATGAAAATTCTAAAAGAGGCAAAACTTATTGAAGAATAATACCATTCAATCATAAACGTTGCTTTTTTTGTATATCCCTGAATATCACATGCACAAACATTTGATTGGAAAAGATGCACAAGCATAAGATTCATCGCCATTCAAACCCTTACTGCCTGCCTGATGATACCTTTGAATTGTGAGGGGTCAATAGTATAAGTCTGGCCGGTGCACAAGGCCGGGGATAAAACTCGTCCGGAGAAATTTTAGCCGTAATTTGTAACCGTTTGAGGGATTTGAAAAAAATTTATCTCAGGCTTTACTTAACCTCACTCCCGTTGGAAACTCTGCTTTCGGGCGATACAAACACCAGCCGTCCGTCTTTGTCTTCCGCCATCAGTATCATTCCCTGTGAGGTGATGCCGCGCAGTTTTCTCGGTGCCAGATTTGCCAAAACGCTTACCTGTTTTCCGATAATTTCTTCGGGATTGTAATACTCTGCAATTCCCGAAACCACCGTTCTTTTATCAATGCCGGTTTCTATGAGAAGCTTCAAAAGTTTCTTTGTCTTGGGAACTTT
>JALVZH010000265.1 GCA_027022105.1 Bacteroidales bacterium
TATCCATTACAGCTTTCATCGATTGTTCCAGACCTTTACCTATCACCTCGCTTTGATTGTATCCTCTAATCCGTTCCTTTTTAGGGTGTAACGGAACGGGAATAATTACCTCAACACCTGAAAACATCGGACTGTCCATTAACTGAAAACCCATTAATCTGCCGAGATAAATGCCTGTTTCCGGTTTGTTTTTGTATTTTAAACGGTGTATCAGGTGTTGGACTCTGCCCCCTTTGTTAAAGAAAAGAAAACTTGTTGCCGATTCCAACGGCAGCCTGCCCCAGAAAATTTTTGCCACCGGATTCTCTTTGTGCAGATGAAAATTGGTTTGCGGCAACCGGAACAGACAACGGGTGCAAATCACCTCTTCGTTTTTAAAAAGAGGCCGTCCGCAGGCATTGCAAACCCTGGGATAAAAAAGATTTAAGAAATTTTCGAACCATATGGAAATTTGTGGACTCATGGGTAAAGCAAAGGTAGTTATTTTTTGTTATAATCTTTTTCATTTTTCCCTTTTCATTTGATTGTACAGAAAAAATTTGCAACTTTGCAACTTTCTGTAAATAAGGATTAAATAATTAAAAATCAAAATATTAATGAAATGAAAAATAAATCTGTAAAAATTAACTGGACAAAAGTTGACGAAGCTCCCGCTCTTGCCACCTACTCCTTTCTCCCCGTTGTCAAATCGTTTACCAAAGAAGCCGGTGTGGCGGTTGAAGTAAGTGATATTTCGCTTGCAGGAAGAATTATCGCCAACTTTCCCGATAACCTCACGGAAGAACAAAAACAGCCCGATGCGCTTGCACAGTTGGGTCAACTGGCTTTAACTCCCGATGCAAATATTATAAAACTTCCCAATATCAGTGCTTCGGTGCCGCAGCTTAAAGATGCCATCAAAGAGTTGCAAAGCAAAGGATATGATATTCCCGATTATCCCGAAGAGCCTCAAACCGAAGAAGAAAAAGAACTGGCAAAAAGGTATTCGGTTGTATTGGGCAGTGCCGTGAATCCCGTATTGCGCCAGGGAAATTCCGACAGAAGAGCTGCAGCTTCGGTAAAACGTAATGCACAAAAACATCCCCACAAATTGATGAAACCTTTTAATAAAAATTCGAAAAGTCATGTGGCTTTTATGAATGAAGGGGACTTTTATGGAAATGAAAAGTCGGTTGTTACTGAAAAGGGTATTGGGTTTAAGATAGAACTGGAAACCGAAGGAGGAAATAAAATCACGCTTAAAGAGGGGTTAAAATCGGAGGATAAAGAGGTGCTGGACGGAACTTTTATGGATGCGGAAGCATTGCGTAAATTTTACGACGAGCAGATAAAAGACGCCAAAGAGAAAGACATCCTCTTTTCACTTCATCTGAAAGCCACCATGATGAAGGTTTCCGACCCCGTTCTTTTCGGTCATGCCGTGTCGGTTTATTTTAAAGATGTTTTTGAAAAATACGCCGATGAACTGAAAGAGACAGGGTACAATCAGAACTACGGGTTGGGTGAACTCTACAAAAAACTCGAAAAACTTCCCGAAGAGAAACAAAATGCGATAAAAGCGGACATTAAAAAAACCTATGCCGAAAATGCAGGGCTTGCCATGGTGGATTCGGATAACGGGATTACCAACCTTCATGCGCCCAATCTTGTAATTGTGGATGCTTCCATGCCGGTGGTTGTTCGCGACGGCGGAAAAATGTGGGGTGCCGACGGGCAACTGCACGATACCAAAGCCGTAATCCCCGACAGAAGCTATTCTCAGATGTACCAGGCAGTTATAGACGATTGCAAAGTACACGGACAGTTTGACCCGGCAACCATGGGCAGTGTTTCCAATGTGGGATTGATGGCCATGAAAGCCGAAGAATACGGATCACATCCCACTACTTTTGTAATTCCCGAAGCGGGGACGGTAAAGGTAATTGATGAAAACGGTGAGGTTTTGATGAAGCATAAAGTAAATGAAGGTGACATCTGGCGCATGTCGCGGGTTAAGGATATCGCCATTAAAGACTGGGTACGCCTTGCCGTGGAAAGAGCACGCTTGTCGAATACACCTGCCGTTTTCTGGTTGGATGAAAACCGGGCCCACGACAGGCAAATCATGGCAAAGGTTGAGGAGTATCTGAAAGAACACGACCTTGCCGGACTGGATATCCGCATAATGAATACGGTTGATGCCATGAAATTTTCTCTGGAAAGAATAAGAGCAGGAAAAGATACCATTTCGGTAACCGGTAACGTGCTCAGGGATTATCTTACCGACCTGTTCCCTATTCTTGAGTTGGGTACCAGTGCCCGTATGCTCTCCATCGTACCGCTTATAGCAGGTGGCGGGCTGTTTGAAACCGGTGCCGGCGGTTCTGCTCCCAAACATGTGCAGCAGTTTCTTAAAGAGGGACACCTGCGCTGGGATTCGCTGGGTGAATTTCTGGCTTTGATGGTTTCCCTGGAATTTATCGGCAACAAATACGGCAACACCAAAGCAACAGTAATGTCGAAAGCGCTGGATAAAGCTGTGGAAAACTATCTGGAAAATCAAAAAAATCCGTCGCGTAAAGCCGGTGAGTTGGATAACCGTGGCAGCCACTTTTACCTTACACAATATTGGGCCAAAGCACTTGCCGACCAAGACGAGGACAAAGAGCTGAAAGAGAAATTCACTGCCGTTGCCAATGCGCTTGTTGAAAACGAGGAGAAAATCATGCGGGAGATTATGGCTACCGAAGGCAAACCGACCGATATCGGCGGCTACTACCTGCCCGATGATTCTCTGGCTGAAAAGGCCATGCGCCCCAGCGCCACATTTAATGAGATAATTGCAGGGGTTTAATCGCAAAATATGATTTACTGCAGGTAGAAGGGGAAGACTTTATAGGAATCTCCGAATACTGATTATGCCCAATACTAAACTTGAAAAGAAGTACGAGCGTGAGATTCCGTTGCCATTCCAACCTGCTTGGCCGGCCTTATGATGACTCGGAATGGGGACGTAGGGTAGTGGCATGAGTTGAGTAAACCTGTCGGGTTGAAGGTGGCTTGCGGGATGGCGAACCCGACAGGTTGGAGATGAGCAAATGTAGAACCGCAATACTATAAATCATCATTCATTATTCGTTAATCAGTGTTTGGTATTCAAAGGAAATGCCGAAAAACGGTTGAAAATTTTAGGTATAACATACCGTTTACTGCAAGTGATTTCCGAATAATGTCTGTACTTACTGCTGAACCGGAAAAGAAGCATTAGCAGGAGATTCATCCCCGCCTGAGGCGGGTCTGAATTGGGACGGGTTTAGATGTGCGAGTCGGCTGGCACTCAAGGTCAGGGCCAAGACTCGCATCAGGTCAGCAGAAAAAAACAATCAATTATCGAATAGTTTAATCTTACGTTTTCTTTCAAACATCATTTCGTAGTAACTTTGTAAAAAAGAGATTATGGGAAAAGAAAAACTTATTCTGGTTACCGGTGCAACCGATGGTATCGGGTTTCAAACCGCATTGGAACTGGCAGAGGCCGGACATAAAGTACTTGTACACGGAAGAAACAGACAGAAAAGCGAAGAGGCTGTTCAAAAAATGTCTGCCGCAGTGTCAGGAGAGAAGCTAATTCCCGTTTGGGCCGATTTAACCGATTTTGAGGAAATCGTACGTCTGGCTGAGGAGATCAAAAATAACTTCCCCTATCTTGATGTTTTAATAAACAACGCAGGTGTTTTTGAAAACAGCAGAATTATTTTGCCCAACGGTTTTGAACGCACTTTTATGGTGAACCACCTCGCTGTATTCGGACTTACCTTGTTGTTGCTCGGCAAATTATTAAAAACACCCCGCTCGCGAATTGTTACCGTAAGCTCTATGGCGCAGGCAGGAACCATTGACTTTGACAACCTGAACGGAGAAAAATATTTCGATTCGTACAATGCCTATGCGGTATCAAAGCTCGAAAATGTACTTTTTACTTATAAACTGAGTGATATTTTAAAAGGAACCGGCACCACGGCAAACTGTCTCCATCCGGGTGTGGTAAGTACCAAACTGTTGCATGCAGGATGGGGTATGGGTGGCGTGAGCTGGCACGAAGGCGCCCGTAATTCCGTTTATGCAGCATTGTCGTCCGAAATGGAAGGCAAAAGCGGATTGTATCTCGTTTCTCAAAAACCGGCAAAATCGGCTGCCATCAGTTACGACAAAAAAATACAACAGCGCTTGTGGGATATAAGCCTCAATATTTGGAAAGAGGCTACCGGTCTGGATTTGCAACCGGAATAATATTTATCCTGATTATATTTAACCGGCCGGGTTTCCTGCTTTCTGCTCTGTGTTAACCCCGTCCGGTTTGGAGAATATGCACAACAAAGAGCCGAATCAGGTAAAGGTTTCTTAAATATCAAATCGAGAAAAGTTGCGACTTTTGGCGGTTGTAATCGAGAAAAGTTGCGACTTTTGGCGGTTATACAAAATATTTATTATCTTTGTCCCATGATTCAAAGGGTTTTACAAGATATAATACCGGAAAAGCTTTTTAACAATAAAGCCATCATCATTTTCGGTGCCAGGCAGGTGGGAAAAACCACTTTGTTAAAACAGCTGTTTTCAGGGCAAGAAGATATTATTTGGTTAAACGGTGACAATCATGAAGACAAAATATTGTTGGAAAACGTAACCGTTGAAAAACTAAAGACAATACTTGAAAATCATAAAATTTTAATACTTGACGAAGCCCAGCGAATTGAAAACATAGGATTAAAGCTGAAAATCATTTATGATAATTTCCCCGTGCAAATCGTTGCCACCGGCTCGTCGTCGTTTGATTTGGCAAACAAAATAAACGAACCGATGACAGGAAGGAAATTTGAGTATCAACTATTTCCGCTCTCTTTTGAGGAAATTAAATCTGCTTTTGGTTTTTTTGAAGCGCAAAAACAATTGCACACCCGTTTAATATACGGTTCATATCCCGACGTGGTGGCAAACAATGCAAACAGCCGCGAGATTTTGGAAAATCTTGCCGGTTCTTATCTCTACAAAGATATTTTGGAATGGGGAAAAATTAAGAAATCGGATAAGCTCGTTAAATTGTTACAGGCATTGGCATTCCAAATCGGCAACCAGGTATCCTATACCGAATTAGCGGAATTAACAGGTATTGATAAAGAGACCGTTGAAAAATATATTATGTTGCTGGAACAGTCATTTGTAATATTCAGGCTAAATTCTTTTAATCGTAATTTACGAAACGAATTAAAGAGAAGCCGGAAAATATATTTTTACGACAACGGGATTCGAAATACGTTGATAGGCAATTTTAATCCGCCCGAATTGCGAAACGACATGGGTGCTTTGTGGGAAAACTATATGATATCCGAGAGGAAAAAATTTTTGTCGTATCATCAAATATATGCCATGCCTTACTTTTGGCGGACAAAATACCAACAAGAGATAGATTACATTGAGGAATACAATGGCAATTTTTATGCTTTTGAATTTAAGTGGAATCCGAAAAAGAGAAGTAAATTCCCGTCAAAATTTTTGGAAACCTATAAGCCTGTGGAAACAAAAGTCGTTCATCCCGAAAACTATTGGGAAATGATTCTTTAAAGAAGCGCTAACAAATCCTCGGCAACTGCTCTCCCGCCAGCATGTCGAGCACTCGCCGGCCTCCTATTCCGGTAGTTATCCAGCCTTTTCCGGGATGTGCGGAAGTAATCTCCCCGATAATGGCAGCCTCTTTACCCTCTTCGGTTATTTTCAAAACTTCCACAATTTTTTCTGCCTCACCGGCCGGAGCCACAATCACCACTTTACCTTCGTTGGCCACATAAAACGGGTCGAACCCGAGCATTTCGCAAATTCCGCGCACATTTTCATGAACGGGAACCGCCGTTTCGTCAATTTCAACCCCGTAAGGTTTATCCGATACTATTTCGGTAAGTACGGTGGAAATACCTCCGCGGGTGGCATCGCGCATAAATTTTATTTCGGGGCAAACTTCCAGCACTTTGGCAATCATTCCGTTTAATGAAGCACAATCCGACCTTATTTCGCTGCTGATATTCAGGTCTTTTCGTTTGCTCATAATGGTCATGCCGTGGTCGCCGATGCTGCCGTTTATAATAATTTTGTCACCCACAGTAATATTTTTTCCCGATACGATATCGCGAAATCGCGGGTCAAGCAATCCAATACCGGAAGTATTGATAAACACCTTGTCGCATTTGCCGCGGTCAACCACTTTGGTATCGCCGGTAACAATTGTTACTCCCGCCTTTTTCGCTTCACCGGTCATGCTTTTTACCACCTTTTCAAGTTCTGAGAAGGGAAGTCCCTCTTCAATAATAAATCCGGCACTGAGCCACAGCGGTTTTGCCCCCGAAACGGCAAGATCGTTAACGGTTCCGGCTACGGCAAGTTTGCCGATATCCCCGCCGGGGAAAAATATGGGATCCACCACAAACGAGTCGGTGGTAAAAGCAATTTGTCCGCCATTGAGTGTTAAAAGAGCCGAATCGGTCTGATTATCAAGAATATCGTTTTTAAAATATTTCACGAACAGCGAATCGATTAATTCGTGGGTAAGTTGTCCGCCGCTGCCGTGTCCCAGCAATATATGGTCGTGTTTCATGGTACTCAATTCTTTAATGGTTATATCTGTAATAGGCATGGCAAGCGCCTTCGGAAGAGACCATGCAAGGCCCTACCGGGTCGAATGGCGTACATGCTTTGCCGAAGAGTTTACATTCAAAAGGTTTGGCAATTCCTTTCAGCACCTCGCCGCAGATGCAGGCTTTGTCGTGGCGTGTAGGTTCCACTTCCACTTCAAAACATACTTCCGCATCAAAATCGCTGTATTTTTCCCGTACCTTTAAGCCGCTTTTTTTCAGCACACCCAGTCCGCGCCACCAGTCGTCACGCGGTTCGAAAACCTCATCAATCATCTTTTGCGCCTGCAGGTTTCCCTCCGGTTTTACGGCTCTGGTATATTGTATTTCCACAGCAGGCCGTTTTTCTTCAAACTGTTTCACCAGCATCAGTATCGTCTGTAAAATATCCGTGGGTTCAAAGCCTGACACAACCACACCCAGACCGTATTTTTCAGGTATGAATTGATAAATCCCCGTTCCGGTAATTACCGAAACATGCCCGGGGCCTATGTAGCCGTCTATTTTTACATCTTCGTCTATCAGTGCCTCCATAGCGGGCGGCATTACCTTATGCGCACTGTACAGATAAAAGTTTTTCAGTCCCCGTTTTTTTGCATTTAAAATGCCCACTGCACTTCCCGGTGTGGTGGTCTCAAAACCTATTCCAAGGAAAATCACGTTTTTATCGGGATTTTTTTCGGCTATATCCAGCGCATCCAGTACCGAATAGACCACCCGCACATCTCTTCCCTGCGATTTCTCCTTATCGAGAGAGGACGAGGAACCCGGAACGCGTATCAAGTCGCCGTAAGTGGTTATGATGGTACCGGGAAGACGCAGGTACGCAATAGCCTGGTCGATGTATTTGCGGTCGCTGACACAAACCGGACACCCCGGCCCCGAAATCAGATTCACCGTTTGGGGCAGCAGCGAAGGGATACCGAATTTCTGAATGCTCATGGTATGGCCGCCGCACACCTCCATCAATGTAACGGGATGTTTCGACACCTTTTTTATCTCTTCTATCAGAAGTTTTACTTTCTCTTTGTCGCGGTATTCATCTATATATTTCATAAGTTTTTGTTTCGATGTTAAACGGTTTCAATATTTTATATTCATTATCATTACGTTAACTTTAAACAACTTCATTGCCAATCAAAGCAATCTATCTTTTTGATATTAATAAATCCATCAATTTTTTGTTTATATAATAATTTCCTGTTCCTAACTTTTGTTTTTCTAACAATCCGTCTTTTGCCAACTCATTTAAATATTTTGCTGCCGTTATTCTTGAAACGCCCAAATCCTTTTCGATAAACTCAATTTTTGTGTAAGGATGTTTAAACAGATTGTTCAATAAATCCTGACTGTAAAATTTATAATTGTCACGCAGAATATTTTTATACTCAAAAATAAGATTCCGTATTTTTTCTATTAACACAATGGTTTCCTTTGAAATTTGTTCCACGGCATCAAGCATATACAACAGCCAGTTTTCCCATTCTCCGGTTTCTCTGACCTCCTGTAACAACTTGTAATACATCCCTTTGTTTAATATTATATATCGACTTAAATATAATACCGGAAGATTTAATAAGTTCTTCATTACCAGATACAAAACATTAATAATTCTTCCTGTTCGTCCATTACCGTCATAAAACGGATGAATGCTTTCAAACTGGTAATGAATAATTGCCATTTTCACAAGGGGGTCGAAATCGGACATCGTATCATCGTTAATAAACTGTTCAAGGTTTGACATCAAATCCATAATTTCGGAATATTCCTGAGGTGGCGTATAAACTGTTTCTCCGGTGGTTGCATTTTTTAAGGCTGTTCCCGGTAATTTTCTAAAACCTGCCGAATTTTTTTCCAATTCGCTCTGTATGGATATTATATCTCTGTTGGTTAATATTTTGTTTTTCGATATCAATGCAAAACCTTTTTTAAGCGCGGAAATATAATTTTGAACTTCTTTTGCACTGAGAGATTTAAAGTTTTCAAGATTCAATTCCGCTTTATATATTTCATCGTGCGTGGTAATAATGTTTTCAACCGCCGAACTGTCTTTTGCTTCCTGAATACCCAAAGTATTTATCAAAATATTCTCATTGGGAATAGTTACAACGGTTCCTTTTAACTCGGCTAATGCTTTGTGTGAGGAAACAAGTTTTTTTAACACTTTCCTGGTTTCAATATCTTTTTCTATTGGCAGTTTTTTTAACATAGCACGCTCTTTATGTAAAGATTATTTATTTTTCTTTACAAAGAAATAACTTTATGATAAGAAAATCAATTTTTTTTAACAAAACAAACGGATTATGATAAAATTTTTGCATTATTACATTCAAACACTACATTTAATTCAACTTATTCGGATTTTTCATATGTACCATAAATTTAAAAAATGGTGTATATTGTGAAAACATGGTGTTTTTTGTCTCATATCATACCCGTTTAAAATCGATTTTTCAATTTGAACTTGTTAAAAGATTATTAAACAAATTGTGAAATAAAATATTGGAAACCAGAAAAGTGAATATCTTTATTAATAAACCCACCCCTACCCCTCCAAGGAGGGGAACAGTAGAATTCATTTTCTGGTTTCCAATATTTTATACTCAATGTCATCTGGTTAACTTTAAACAACTTCATCTTATAAAATTAATTACATCACTTTTTTTAAAAATTCCTTACTGTTTGCCGCTATGGCCAGTTGCCCCAGGGCTATTCCACCGTCGTTGGCAGGAACTTTCTTATGAACAAACACCTTAAAACCCTTTTTTTCCAATCCCCGTTCCAGATTTTCACAAAGATACCGGTTCTGAAACGTACCCCCCGAAAGCACTACGGTGTTAATTCCCGTTTTATCCCTGATAATGCAGCTGACTTCAACAGACAACGCAACAATGGTATTATGGAATTTTGCGGATATTATCCTCTTGTCTTCCCCTCTTTCAATTTCTTTCACTATTTCCCTGACAGCCGGCAGCACATTTATATAATCTCCGATTTTATATGAATAATGACCGGTTACGGGCTCTTTGGAAATACTATCTTCGAGCCGCATAGGGGCTTCCGCATGAAAACTGCTTACGGTACACAATTCCAACAGGGCACTTACTGCATCAAAAAGCCGGCCTGCCGCCGAGCTGAGCGGACAGTTGATGTTTTTTTCTATCATTTCGGCAATAAATTCCGATTTTTCCCTGTTTAGATGCCGCACAAACGGAATTTCAAGATGTACATATTCATCACCAAAGGCAGTTATCAAATAAGAAAGTGCCGTCCGCCACGGTTCTTTGGTAACCTTATCGCCTCCGGGCAAAGGAATATATCCCAAATGAGTAAATCGTTGAAACGATTTGTAATCGCCGGTTAAAAATTCGCCACCCCAGATATTGCCGTCGGTTCCCAGTCCGGTACCGTCAAAAATAATTCCGATTACCTTTTCATTGAGCCGGTTTTCGGCCATGCACGAGGCCATGTGCGCATGGTGGTGCTGTACCTCAATGCGGTTTATGTTCAGGCTTTTTGCATATCTGCTCGAAAGATAATCGGGATGTAAATCGGAAACCACCAATTCGGACTTAAACTTAAAAAGCAATTGATAACGGCTGATGCTCTCCTCGAAAAATTCCAGGGTTTCGGCGTTTTTCAGGTCGCCGATGTGCTGCGACAAAATTGCCTGGCTTGTCCGTCCGATGCAAAAGGTATTGACCAGCTCGGCGCCGGTAGCCAGAATACCATCAACATTAAATCCGAGACGTACCGGCGAAGGTGCATAGCCTCTCGATCGCCGTATGAGCCGTGCCGTGTTGCCGGCCACAAAAGCCACCGAATCGTCGGCACGGTTTTGAATATCGCGGTTGTAGGTAATTACGGCGCCGATTCTGCCCCGGAATGCATCAAGTGCTTTACGGTTATCAATGATAATGGGCTCGCCGGCAATATTGGCACTGGTAAATACAACGGCAGGGCATTCGGTTTTTTCAAAAAGAAGATAATGAAAAGGCATATATGGCAAAAGAGCGCCCACCGTCCCGAAACCGACACTTACACCCTGTGCCAGCGGCTTTCCTTTGCTTTTAAGCAAAACAACAGGCCGTCGCCACGAGGTTAACAGTTCTTCCTCTTTATTATTGACAACCGCAAACCGTTTCAGGGTATCCAAATCCCGGAACATTACCGCAAGGGGTTTGCCGTCGCGGTATTTGCTTTTTCGCAATGCCCAAACCGCTTCATCGTCGGTGGCATCGCACAAAAGCGCATAGCCGCCCATCCCTTTCAAAGCCACCGTTTCGCCCGATTCGATTAACTCTGCCGTTTTCGTTATCAACCGGTTCCAATCCTCAACCGTTCCTCCGGAATGATGAAGGGTATAATGCGGTCCGCAGTTGTTACAGGCCACCGGTTGCGCATGAAACCTACGGTCGGAAACATCGGTATATTCCTTAAAACATTGATCGCACATTGTAAAAGGCGCCATGGTGGTGTTGGGCCTGTCGTAGGGCAACTCCTTGATAATGGTAAACCGCGGGCCGCAATTGGTGCAGTTGATAAACGGGTAATCAATTCTGTGGGGCTGCGTTTTCATGTCGGTAAGGCAGGCATCGCAAACGGCTATATCGGGACTGATTTCGGTAATTTCATCACGGACAATATTGTTGTTGCTCTTTACAATTCTGAAACCGGTATAATCCCTGAAAGGGACTTTTTCAATGGTTAAATTTTCAATGGTTGCAGCCACAGGTGCCTGATTTTTAATGTCGTCCGCAAACCGCTCTGTCTGTTGCCGCAAACCGTTTACGTAAATAACCACTCCGTCGTTCCGGTTGTCAACCGTTCCCCTGAGTTGGTGTTTTTGTGCAATCCGGTAAACAAAAGGCCTGAAACCTACTCCCTGAACCAGACCTGTAATTCTTATCTTATATGTCTCTGCTGCCTGTGTCTCTTTCATTCCGCTGCAAAGATACAAGGCTTTTTAAACTGACTTTCCACTGTAATAACAATTAATGAGAAATTAACGGGTTATCTGTGAAACGGGTTACAAAACGGTAAAAAAACAGGTTTGTCCGGTTTTTAAGATCAATGCAAAACTTTTTATCCCAAAGCTTCGCGGATACCTTTTACAAGCACCGGTTTGGGTTTAACACCCACAAATTGTTTGAATACTTTGCCGTCTTTAAAGATAATGATTGTCGGGATATTTCTGATGTTCAGCTCTTTTGCTGTGCGTTGGTTGTTTTGCACGTCCAGTTTGAAAATTTTGGCTTCATCGCCAATCTCATCGGCCACCTGGCTAACGATTGGCCCTTGGATTTTACAGGGGGTACACCAATCGGCCCAAAAATCCACAAGACTTACACCTTTGGATATCTGTTTTTTAAAAGTGGCATCGGTTAAAATAATCAGTTTGTCGCTATCAGGCGTATTGCCGATTCCCGCAAGCATTTTGTAGCGTTTATAAAATGCGTACGCCAACCAAACGGCCAGCAGGATGATGATTCCCCACAAAACGTAATTCATTCCAGATGTTTTTTTATTTGACTTATTAAATACTCTTTGCTTTGGATACCGGGCATTTGCATCACCGGTTTGCCGTCTTTCAATAATATGAGGTAGGGTATGTTCCTCACCCCGAAACTGTCGGACAACAGTCTGTTATCACTCACATTTATCTTCCCGATTTTCAGTCTGTCGCCGAACATTTCCGCAATTTCCCCATACACTTTATCCTGGGCAATGCAGGCCGTACACCACTCGGCCCAAAAATCGAGCAAAATCAGTCCCTTATTCAGGTATTGATCTTTATTAACGTAATTGATGTTTATGAAACCCGTGTTATCCATTGCGCCGGCAAAAATAATGAAATGACAAAACCGGCTGTAAACGATTAATCAACATTACAAATCCCGGCAAACAATACGTCGCCGGCGCCAAGGTAGTGAAAATGTTACAACAACAGAAGTAATTGCCGTTGGGAAAATGATATAAGCATGAGATTCCCACTCCGCCTCAGGCGGATCGGAATTGGGACGCGGGGAGGGGTGCGTTGGAATATCCTTTCAGGTCGTGGTTGGCCAAATGGGCGGAGTCCTGAAAGGATGAGCCTGGGGGAAAGTTGGGAAGGTAAATTGAATAATGAACACCGATTAACTTAACGAATAACGAATTCCGATTTATTGAAGAACGAGGAATTAAGGATTTAAGAACGAAGTGAAAATGAGCAATCAGTCAGAGGCAGACACGCATAAAGATGTATTATGTTTAAACAAAAATAAGAAGGTGCAGCGCACCGGTATATCATTAGCACCGTACGCAGCTTTGCGAAGTGCGGTGCGGTAAAGAAATGATATCAGGTTTTGGCGGGATTTTTGCCCTCGCAGGCAAAAATCGTGACAAAACCGGTAACAAAGAAGAATCAATGAATGTGATCTTTACCGTAATGTGAAATGGAAAAGAAGTACAAGAAAGAGATTCCCACGCTATTCTATCCCGCTTGGCCTGCCTTTCGATGCCTCGGAATTGGGACGCGGGGGTGGTGGTAAATGTTTGCAGATATACTTGCCCAGGGTTAAGATTCGTATCAGAGTTAATGATAACATGTCGTAGTTGTACCCTGCTGTCCGGTGTCTGTAACTAAATAAATTCCTATCTTTGAAAATCAATTAACCGGCCATGAAAACAACCAACTCACATGACAAATACTTCAAAGAGGTATTTTCTAAAAAGGAAGAAGCCACCGCTTTTCTTAAAGGAAGCCTGCCCAAAGAACTGGTCAGAAATATTGATTTTAATTCTTTGGCACCGCTTAAAGATTCCTATATAGATGAGGAATTGAAAGAGAACTTTTCCGATTTGGTATTTACCTGCAAATACAAAGGAAGAAAAGAGATAAAAATTGCTTTACTTTTTGAACACAAAAGCAAACCGGTACAGTATCCGCACTTTCAGCTTTTGAAATATCTGATAAAATTGTGGGATGCCGATTTAAAACAGAAAAGAAAACCTGTTCCGGTGATTCCAATTATCTTTTATCACGGAAAAGAAAAGTGGGATAAAAAGCGGTTTGAAGAATATTTTGAAGGCATTGATGAACAACTTTTGCCGTTTTTACCTTCGTTCGATTATCATCTCGAAGACCTTTCGCAATACACCGACGAAGAGATAACGCAACGTTACAACGAGATAAAAACCCGTACGGCACTGTTGTTGATGAAAAATATTTTTAACGAGTACTTGCTTCGGAATAAAGTTCATATTATCTTTGTGGGAGGAAACAGGATAGTTAATGAAGAAACAGGTGAACAATTTTTTACGGCAACTTTTTATTATTTGTTCAGTAACATAGAAAAAGGATACGAAGAGATAACCAAAGAAATAGAAACCATAACCGAAAAAGGAGGAGATATAGCCATGACCATAGCAATGCAACTTGAAGAAAAAGGAAGAAAACGTGGATTAAAAGAAGGACTTTATAAAAAGGAAAAAGAAGTAATCGTAAAATTATTTACAAAAGCTGAATTTACTGTTGCTCAAATTTCGGAATACTTGGATTTGGATAAAGATTTTGTAAAGAAGATTCTAAAAGAGGCAAAACTTATTGAAAAGTAATACTTTTAAACAATTTGATTTTGTTGAAGTGGAGAAGATGAAAACAAAAAAACCGGAATAATAGTATATGATATAATTCGGGCTATGAATTACTTTGTAATAATTTCTATTTTAGCTTTACCGAACAATGAAGATTTTCGTTTGACAGAGACTATATCATCAGAATTAATATGACTTAATTTTGGTGAATAATCAGATTCCCCTAATTTTATTCCATTAAGATAAATGGGTAGAATAGAGGTAATGCTCATCTTAATGTATTTGATACATTTAGTAGTATCGTTCTTTTTATAAATAAAACTGTATTTACCCTCACCATTGAATACGTCTTTAGACTTTAAACCAAGATTGTAGAAAGTTTTTTCTGGTAATTGTAGGCCGTTTAAAAAATATAATAGCTTAGTTGTTTTGCAAAAATTAATAATAGATTCTGGTTTGTTCTCTAATTTTGAAGCAGGAGAAAATATTAGACCCCCGGATACATATAAGTATTGTAATGGTTCCGCACGTCTTAAATTTTGAGCTTCCAAAGGAGCTATTATTAGAAAAGTACATATAATTATTAACCAAATCTTTTTCATTTTCTACATCTCCAAAACAAAAAACTGTAAATAAATCGGTTACGTCTCCGTTCCTCCCGACATACTTCGCAGTACGGGATTAGTTCAACCTGGGTTTCCGGGAGCAAAGCGAACCGGAAACCCGGTTTCACTGAACAAGGGTCAAAACTAAGCTTTTCCACTACCTGACCATAATCGTCGGTAACGGTTTCGTACGAGCCCAAATAGTCTTTGCGGATAGAGTACATTTTATCGTCTTCGTTGCTGTTCATTTCAAAAACGGCAAACAATCCGTCGCCGGCGCTAAGGTAGTGAAAATGTTAAAACGGAGGTTATATTTGTCATTAGTAAAGAAGTACAAGAAAGAGATTCCCACGCCATTCCACCCCACCCGGCCAGCCTTTCGATGCCTCGGAATTGGGACGCGGGGGTGGTGGTAAATGTTTGCAGATATAAAAGGCCTGAGTTAAGATTCGTGCTTGGGTTAAAATAACCGAACGTAGTTACAAACTACGACCAGTGGGGTGGGGAATAAATTATATAGTTACCGTTATTTACTTATATTTATTCTTATATTTTTCATCGTCACCAAACAAATCAAAACGGTACCAGTTTTTATCTAAAAGATTTTTAATTGACATTATTTCATACAGGCTATCTCCTTCTTTATTATTTATCAAGATAGCCTCAATAACATTGTCTTTTCTGACCCCAAAACATGCACCTCCTGCTGAATTACAAATCCTAAACATCATGGAATATTTCCTCAATTTAAATATTTTCCATAGTTCATCGGGTTTTTGTTCTTTGTCAAAAAGTATTAAATCACCTGTAACCCATTTTGCTTTTAAATTGCTTTTTGTATAAATCCATGAACAATATACTTTTAAAACTTTATTATCATCAGAGTATTTCTCTAAACTTCTTGCAAGTTTATATTTGTATTTATAATCAGGCCATTGCTTTATTATTAATATTTTGCATTTTTGCAAACTATCAAATATATTGTTTGCCAAAAAAGTTGATCGATTTAATAAGCTGCTTTTCATTTTATATTCGTAAACATGTGTTACATAATATGTTTCGTTTTTGGAATATAAATCCGTTTCTTTGAACATCCTCATAACTAAAGAGTCAAGTTTTTCTACCTCATTTTGAGATGGTTTATATATATCTTGAGCTTTTAGTATATTTTGGCTTATAAAACAGTAAGATACAAGAATAAAACTCGCTAGATTTTTCATCATTTTAAAAATATTTAAAAAAGCATAATACGATAAATCCAAGATACATTTTGTAAATTATACAATATTCTTATTCTTCCAATTGAAGGGCCCTTAACATGATACAAAACACCTGTCATCGGAAAACGAGAAATTCCAACAAAATTTACTAAATGATATAATCCTTTCCCTGTGTCCAATTTAAAAGCCAATCGCGTATTATATTCATATGCTCTAGATATTACATTTTTATAATTTCCATACTCATTCTCACTTTAAAATAAGTAGTATTTCTGTACCTTTAAAGTACCACCCCTTTCTCAACCCAAAAATAACCTTTTTTTCAACCCGGCAACCCAAAAAAACCTCTTTCCTACGTGATTTACGTACCGTTAATGATATTTTTATATCTTTACCCCCTCTTTTTTTCACAAAAAAGAAGCTTATTGCAAAGGATATCAGACATTTAATAATATTTTTATGATTAAAAAAGTTTTAATAGCCAACAGGGGGGAGATTGCCATCCGTGTAATGAGAACCTGCAAGGAAATGGGTATTTCCACGGTGGCTGTCTATTCCGAGGCCGACAGAACTTCAAGGCACGTCCAGTATGCCGACGAGGCTTATTTTATCGGGCCTTCGCCTTCCAACGAAAGTTATCTGGTAATAGACAAAATTATTGAAGCGGCCCATGCATCCGGTGCCGATGCCATTCATCCGGGTTACGGATTTCTTTCCGAAAATGCCGTTTTTTCCGAAAGGTGCAAAAAAGAGGGTATCGAATTTATCGGTCCCGATGCTTTTGCCATCAACACCATGGGTGATAAAATTACCGCCCGCAAAACCATGATTGCTGCCGGGGTGCCTGTGGTTCCGGGAACAACGGAACCCATTCAGGACATCAAAGAAGCCGTTAAGGTGATTAAAGAAATAGGATTGCCGGTAATGGTGAAGGCCAGTGCCGGAGGCGGCGGAAAAGGAATGCGCCTCGTTACCAAAGAAGAAGACATTGTCTCTTCGGTAAGTGCCGCCAAATCGGAAGCCCTCGCTGCTTTTGGCGACGACGCCGTTTATATCGAAAAATACATCAACTCGCCGCACCACATCGAATTCCAGATACTGGCCGACAAACACGGTAATTGCGTACACCTGTTTGAACGCGAATGTTCGGTACAACGGCGCCACCAGAAAGTTGTGGAAGAAACCCCGTCGCCCATTATGACCGAAAAAGTGCGCAAAGAGATGGGAAAACATGCCGTGGCGGCTGCCAAAGCCGTTAATTATGCCGGTGCGGGCACCATCGAGTTTATTGTTGACGACGACCTGAACTACTATTTCTTAGAGATGAACACCCGCCTTCAGGTGGAACATCCCATTACCGAATGGGTTGTGGGTGTTGACCTGGTAAAACAACAGATAAAAATTGCCAACGGCGAAAAATTATCCTTTAAACAGGAAGACCTGAAACAAAACGGCCACGCCATCGAGGTGCGTATTTATGCCGAAGATCCCGACAACAATTTTATGCCCAGTCCGGGTAAAATCCGGTACATTGACGAACCGCTGGGCCTTGGAATACGTCACGACGGTTACGTTTATTCGGGATACGAAATCCCCATGTTCTACGACCCCATGATAAGCAAAATGATAGTATGGGGCAAAGACCGCGAAGAAGCCATTGCCCGGATGCGCAGGGCCCTCGATGCCTACACCCTGACAGGAGTTAAAACCTCAATTCCCTATTTGCGCCGTATTATGGACGTCCCGGCTTTTGTTGAAGGGCGTTATAATACACATTTCGTACAAGATCATGCCGGCGAGTTGAAACCGGAAGAAGACAAAGATGAGCAGTTACAGGACATTATTGCCATTACGGCTTTTGCCGATTATCTCGATTCATTGAAACAATCGCAGTCGAAACCGGATAACAACGGCAAAGCTTTAAGCCCCTGGAAACTTTTCGGCAGAAAGAAAAGTGTGATTCGTTTATAACTAAAAAACTATTGATTATGTCATATCAAATAAATATTAACGGAGAGGACAAGGATATTAAGATTCTCAAACGGGAAGGAAACCTTGTGGAAGCGGAAATAGACGGCAGGCATTACACTTTGGATTTGCTTAAAATCAGGGACGGCCTTTATTCGGTTATCAGCGAAGGCAAAACACTGAATGTAAATCTGGTAAAAACCGCAAATAAGAAATACACAGCCGTTTCCGGACACAACCATACCGACCTTGAGATTGTAGATGCCGAAACCCGTTTTGAACGAAGCACCAAAGGCGACGATGCCGACGATGCCAATGTTATTTCCACCCCCATGCCGGGCAAAGTGGTGAAAATACTGGTAGAAGAAGGACAGGAAGTTAAAGCCGGTACAACGGTCATTATTGTTTCGGCCATGAAAATGGAAAGCGAATACAAAGTGGTTAAAGACAGGCTTATAAAACAGGTTCTGGTAAGCGAAGGTGATAATATTGACGGGAACCAGCCTTTAATAATTCTCGAATAAATTTGTAAAAACCTCAAATAGAAAAAAGATGTCATTTGAATCGAAAATAAAACAACTGGAAGAGAAACACCGCCTTGCCGAGCTGGGTGGTGGCCAGGAAAGAATAGACAAACAACACAAAGCGGGCAGGCTTACGGCACGCGAACGCATTAACCTGTTGCTCGACCCGGGAACTTTTGTGGAAATTGACAAATTTGTTACCCACACGGCAACCGATTTCGGAATGGACAAAAACAAAATCCTCGGCGACGGGGTGGTTACCGGCTACGGGAAGATTGACGGCCGGTTGATGTATGTGTTTGCTCAGGATTTTACCGTTTTCGGCGGTTCGTTGAGCCGTGCCAACGCAAACAAAATCATTAAGATAATGGATTTGGCCATGAAAATGGGAGCCCCCGTTATAGGCCTTAACGATTCGGGCGGGGCACGTATTCAGGAAGGTGTGGAAAGCCTTGCCGGTTATGCCGATATTTTTTACCGCAACGTAAGAAGTTCCGGCGTTATCCCGCAGATATCGGCCGTGCTCGGGCCTTGTGCCGGCGGCGCTGTCTATTCCCCGGCCATTACCGACTTTATTTTAATGGTAAAGGAAACCTCTTACATGTTTGTTACCGGCCCCGATGTTATCAAAACCGTAACCCACGAAGAGGTTACCAAAGAGGAGCTGGGTGGTGCCATGACGCACAACAAAAAGAGCGGTGTAGCCCATTTTACTGCCGAAGATGACGAACAGGCCATGATGATGCTCCGGGAGCTTATGGGATTCCTGCCGCTGAACAATATGGAAGACCCGCCCGTAAAACCGTGTACCGACGACCTTACAAGGGAAGACCCTGCACTGGATAAGATTGTCCCCGTTGATCCCAACAAGCCGTATAATATGAAAGACATCATCCATTCGGTTATTGACAACGGACATTTTCTGGAGGTAATGCCACACTATGCACAAAACATTATCATCGGATTTGCACGCATCGGCGGGCGTCCTTTGGGAATTGTGGCCAACCAGCCGCAGGTTTTGGCCGGAGTGCTCGATATCGCCAGTTCCACCAAAGCAGCACGCTTTGTCCGCTTTTGCGACGCCTTTAATATCCCTCTGATTACTTTTGAAGATGTACCAGGATTCCTTCCCGGAACCGCTCAGGAATACGGCGGAATTATCAAACACGGAGCCAAATTGCTCTATGCTTTTGCAGAGGCCACCGTCCCGAAAATTACCGTTATCACCCGTAAAGCTTACGGCGGTGCCTACGACGTGATGTCGAGCAAACACATCGGTGCCGATGTTAATCTGGCTTATCCTACTGCCGAAATTGCCGTAATGGGTCCCGACGGTGCGGTTAATATCATATACCGACATCTTGATATTGAAGCCCGTAAAGAAAAAGTACAGGAATATCGCGACAATTTTGCCAGTCCGTATAAGGCTGCGGAAATAGGTTATATTGATGAAATAATTTATCCCCGCCAAACCCGCAGAAAACTGGTTGAGGCACTGGAAATGACGGCTACCAAATCCGATAGCAATCCGCCCAAAAAACACGGAAATATTCCATTATAAAATACTGTAATGCAGATTGTTGTAACGCCCGTTTGTAAACTGCAAACGGGCGTTACTTATATGAATCGGCCTCTTTAAGTTTGTTTAAGAACGGAATATACTTCTGTTTCGCTACTATTGTTTAGCTTTGCCCCGTATATTAATCAAGTAAAAGATAAACCTATGAAATGGTATTCTGTTTTTCTGTATTTATTGCTTCCGGCTTTTTTCTTTTCGTGTAATGCACCGCAAAAAAAGAGAGTGGCAAAAGTTCTTGAAGAGGGTGTATCGCAGGCACTTGCCGAAAAACGGGCTCAAAACATCAGCAAAGTTGTTTATAAACTTCATTTTGTAATTCCCGAAAACAAATCCGTACCGCTTACCGGTGAAATGGAGATGGCGTTCGATGTAAAAGACCCTGCCAAAGAGGTAATACTCGATTTTCAACAGAAAAAGAGTGCCTTTAAAATTTTGTATGTAAATGGCAAAAAATCCGATAAATACCGAATTGAAAACCGGCATATTATCATCGAACCGGGAACATTGAAAACCGGACGAAACATTTTGGGAATGGAATTTACACCTTCCGATCTTTCGTTGAACCGCAACAGCGATTATATGTACACCCTGTTTGTTCCCGACAGGGCTTCCAGCGCTTTTCCCTGTTTCGATCAGCCGGATATTAAAGGACAATTCATTCTTGCTTTGGATGTTCCCGACGGTTGGGAAGCCGTAAGCAACGGGCCGCTTGTTTCCAAAAAACCCGTGAAAAAACAGCAGCGGTTTACTTTTGCGCAAACCAAACCCATGAGTACCTATCTTTTTGCTTTTGCCGCCGGAAAGTTTGAAAAAATATCGAAAACCATAGAAGGACATGCCGTAACATTCTATTACAGGGAAACCGACAAGCAAAAAATTAAGAAAAATCTGGATGACATATTGCTGCTTCAGGCCGATGCCGTTACCTGGATGGAACAATATACCAAAATGGTGTATCCGTTTCAAAAATTTGCTTTTGTGGCCATTCCTTCGTTCCAATACAGCGGTATGGAGCATCCGGGAGCTGTTTTTTACCGTGCCGGAAAACTGTTTCTCGACCCCTCGGCCACACTTACCCAAAAGCTGAACCGTGCAAAACTGATTGCCCACGAAACAGCCCATATGTGGTTTGGCGATTTGGTTACCATGAAATGGTTCGATGATGTGTGGCTCAAAGAGGTTTTTGCCAATTTTCTGGCAGATAAAATGGCCAACCCCTCTTTTCCTACTTTAAATCATAAACTGCTGTTTGTTACCGACCACTTCCCAAAAGCATATGCGGTGGACAGAACCAAAGGAACGCATCCCATAAAGCAGAAACTTGAAAACCTGAAAATGGCAGGTACACTGTATGGGCCCATTATTTATCACAAAGCCCCCATTGTAATGCAGAAACTGGAAAAAATGATGGGGTACGAGCAGTTCCGGAAAGGATTAACCGAATACCTGCGCGGTTTTGCTTATTCCAATGCCGACTGGGACGACCTGATTGAGATAATGGATAAATATTCCGATAAAGACCTGACAAAATGGAGTGACGCCTGGGTTAAAGAAGCCGGTATGCCGGTATATAAAACCACACTGGTGATGGATGAAATGTATATCGATCAGTTTGACAGTCAGGGAAAAACACGTATCTGGCCGCAGACTGTTGATCTGTTTTTTGTAAAAGACGGAAAATACCGCGAAGATTCGTTTTATGACGACCAACGGCAATACATCGAGCCCATGCGTGACCAACCCGATTTTATTTTCCTCAACGAAAAGGGAAATCTATATGGTTATCAGGTGTTCGACGAAAACAGCAGGGCTTTTATCATGGGCAGAAATATGTTCGGAATGCCGCCTGTTACACGCGCTTCGGTTTACATCAATCAATGGGAAGATATGCTCAATTTTAACACATGGCCTATTGATTTGCGGTCCATCTATCCCTATTATATCAAAACGGAAAAGTCGGAGCCAAATATTAACCTGCTGCTGGGATATTACCGTGAACTTTTCTGGCGGTACAGCCTGCCCGCAGAACGCGACAGCATTGCCCCTGAAATGGAAGCGCTGCTGTGGAAAAAAATGAATGAGGCCAAAACGCAATCGCTGAAATCGAGTTACTTTAAAACATATGTTAATACAGCCGTTACCCCGGCAGCCGTAAAACGCCTTGTTGACATTTGGAATCAAAAAACCACCATAAAGGGATTACAATTAACCGAAAATGACTTTATCGATCTTGCCTGTGAACTTGCCGTCAGGAAAGAGACCCCTGCCGGCAAATTCATTCCCGACGACCTTTTGCAACAGCAACTCAACCGTATAAAAAATCCCGACAGGAAAAAAGAGATGGCATTTATTTTGCCCGCATTGAATAATAATCCCGGTGTAAGAGCCGAATTTTTTGAAAATCTGAAACTGCCCGAAAACAGGGAGCATGAGCCATGGGTGTTGAAAGCGGTTCATTATATGAATCATCCGCTGGTGGCTGTCCATTCGGAAAAATTTGTCCTTCCGGCAATGGAAATGTTGGACGAAATTCAGCAAACCGGCGATATTTTCTTTCCCAAAGACTGGTTGACCGAAACGTTTTACGGACACAATACGGTTCGCGTTGCAAAGGAAATTAAAGAGTTTTTGGATAAAGATCACGACATGAATCCCACGTTACGGTCGAAACTGGCACAGGCTGCCGACCCCGTTTTCCGTTCCGCAAAGATTTTGTATTCTGATAATGAATACTTTAACGAAGAATAAAAATTTTTGTAAAAAACATTTGCAAAAAAAAGAATTTCTTTATCTTTGCGCCTCGTTAATCACAAACGAGCTGCCTCCATAGCTCAGTTGGTTAGAGCACCTGACTGTTAATCAGGGTGTCCGAGGTTCAAGTCCTCGTGGGGGCGCAACAAAAAAGGCTGTTTCGGAAGAAACGGCCTTTTTTATTTTTTCAAATCCGGTTATTATTTCCTATTACAGGATGAGCATTGCATCGCCGTAAGTAAAGAATTTATATTTTTCTTTAATGGCCTCTTTATATACTTCCCACAAATATTCGTAACCGAGGTATGCTGCCACCATCATAATCATCGGCGATTTGGGCAGATGGAAGTTGGTAACCATAGCGTTGGCTGTTTTAAACTCGTAAGGGGGGAAGATAAATTTATTGGTCCATCCTTTGTAAGGTTTAATTTTTCCGGTGATGGAAATTGCTGTTTCCAGTGCTTTCATGCTGGTGGTGCCTACGGCTACAACTTTGTGTTTGTTTTCCCAGGCTCTGTTTATCATATCGGCTGTTTCCGGGCTCAGGTTCATCTCTTCGGAATCCACTTTATGCTTTGTCAGGTCTTCCACTTCAATAGCACGGAAGTTACCGAGACCGGGATGCAGTGTGAT
>JALVZH010000266.1:0-21486 GCA_027022105.1 Bacteroidales bacterium
AAAACGGTTGGGAATTTCTTTTCCGATGTAGTCGATGGAGTACGATTTTTTAAATGCTTCGGGTTTAAAAAGCAGCGTGGATATCTTTACCGATGCAGCACCTTTCTCTTTTAACTGATGCAAAACGCGCTCCATTGTAAGGCCGGTATCGATGATGTCCTCAATGATAATAATGTCGCGTCCTCTTATATCTTCATCAAAACCGATGAGTTCCCTGATGGTTTCCGTTGACTGTGTTCCCGAGTAGGATGCCAGTTTTACAAAAGATATCTCACACTCCACCGTAATCTTTTTCAACAGATCGGCAGCAACCATAAACGAGCCGTTTAAGATGACCAGAAAGAGCGGAACTTTTCCTTCATAATCCCTGTTGATGTTGTCGGCAATCTTTTGTACGGCTTTGTCTATCTCTTTCCTGTCGATAAAAGGTTTGAAATATTTATCGTGAATTTTAATTTTTTCCATGAAATAAGTTGCTTTTAATGAACTTATTTAAAGTCTAATAAAACATTTGAAATATAAAATATTGGAAACCAGAAAAGTGAATGTCTTTTTTTTATAAACCCACCCCTACACCCCTCCAAGGAGGGGAACAATGGAATTCATTTTCTGGTTTCCAATATTTTATATACATTCTCATCATGTTAACTTTAAACAACTTCAATGATTAAAAGCCGACAAAGATAAAAATTGATTAATTATGAACAAAATGATAACGGGAAAATATTTCAAATGTAATACTCACTTCCGGTTGTAGTTACACCCGGTTATTTAATCTGTCTGCCAACTGTCAGGTTTTATCACCAACTACCGGTACACCTCAACCGTACTGCCTCCCTTTACGGCACGAATTGAATGGTCGTACATCTCCTCTGCATGGATAAGCGGTGCCTGAAAAGTACCGGGATAGGCTGCATTAAGCAGGATTACAAAGTGTTTCTTCTGTCCTCTTTGCAAACCGAAGAAATAATTTACCCCGTCATCCCGAATATCCATATAATCTGGTTTTGACGAATGAACAGCACCGTCAACATCCCACAAGCGGGTATTGATAATCTCCCACCCCGACGGTACGGCAAAACCAAGTGCCATATGGTCGTAACCTGAAACATGCCCTGTGTTGGCAACCGTTACTCTTGCAAAAAAGTCGGTTCCCTGCTTCAGTTCCGTTACATCCACAGGTTTGTTGTCCATGGTAAAATATTCCACCTCCATCTTAACATTCTCTTCCGCATCCTTCTTTTGTCCTGCAACAGGAATACCGGAAGTTGTAAGAGTAAGGAAAATATCTTTACTACCGTTATTGGTAATTTTCAGTTTGTCGTCTTCCGGTGTTAGTTGTGTGGTAAAGAGTGCCTTCCGGCTGCTGTATCTGTGTGTTTTCCCTTGCCATTTCCATGTTAAATTCAGTTCCGTGTTATCCTGTTGCCTCTCTTTGGCAAAACGTGCAGCAGCATATAGTGCATAAGCAGTGGTTTGCGTGCTGTACCAATGGTCGCTGCCGAGTTTTCCTGCAACAGCCTTATACAGCACAAAAGCTTTTTTGATATCATTAATCAGCGTATAGGTCTCCAGCATCATGGCTTCATCACGTAAATCGGAGCCAAAACTAAAGCGGTAACTTCTTCGATCTTCGGGCAGCGCATTGGCGGCATCATTAATCAATTGTTGTGCAACTCCCGCCTGCTTTATCAAAGCATAGGCAGCGGCTAACCGGAATTTCGCCTCCCGGGAGAGCCCTCCGGTCTCCCTCAGACGGTTCATGGCTTGTATATCGGGTTTTCCCGCCAGCGCAAGGGTATAGAGTCGGTACGCCTGATTCATGCCGTTAATCAACCTCTTGTTGTAATAATATGTATCCCAGCGCCTTGATGCTGATCGCTGATAATTAATCCAGTCAGAAATCATACCTGAAGGGACAAAATATCCCGCATCCTTTGCCAAAAGCAGGAAATGCCCGGCATAAGAACTCCCCCAACCGGAAACAGCATTTAATCCAGGCCAGTAACTGAAACCACCGTCACTGTTTTGAAACGAACGCAGCTTGTCAATGGCAACGGTAATATTGGAAGTTATCTCTTCTTTTTTCGATTTTTCAAGCTCCATGATATCTTCCAGAAACAGTTGCGGAAAAACAGAGGAGACTGTCTGCTCCACACAACCGTAAGGATAATGAATCAGAAAACCGAGCCGTGACTCAATGTTTAGCGATGGCAGATAAGAAAGGGTCATCTCCAGTGTTTTGTTCTCTGAGTTTGGCGGATAAGAGGGATTACCTTTCCACGTGTCACCGGCAGCAATAATCACATTATCAACCTGATATTGTCTTTTGTTGGGATTACGAACAGCAACCTCCGTATTACTTACGGCCTTTTCACCGTTTGCCGACACCTCCGCCCGTATTTCTCCTTTTCCCTGAGCACCCGATGTTTTTACCGTAAAGAAAACAATTTTATCTCCCGGTTTATCAAAATGTACCGTTTGTCTGCCGGTTTCCACAACAAATAAATCATTGGTTTTCAGGCTGACCGTAACATCTTTAATGCTTTCGTCCAATGCAAATACCGTAACCGGAAGTTGTAGTGTTTCGCCGGGAGCCAGTATTCTCGGAAGCGACGACAAAACCATAAGCGGTTGTTTTACGTTAACATGCTGTTCCGCTTTGCCGTATGCATCATGACTGGAGGCAACCACCATTACCCTCACCGCACCAATATAGTTTTTCATTTTCAAAGTGTGGGTTACGGTCTCACCGGCTTTTAGCGTAAACGGTCCGAGGAAAGTCACCACAGGTTTGAACCTGTTTACCTTTTTCTTTCCCGTTGGTTCCAGTTCTTCATCGCCACCCACGGCAAACCGTTGCAAAAAAGTAGCGCCCACAGCACCCGCAACATCATCGTATATATCCCATGTTTTTACCGCCAAAGCCTCTTTACTGAAAAACCGGCCATGCGGATCAGGGGTTTTATAATGTGTCAGGTCGAGCAGACCTTCATCCACCACGGCAAGGGTGTATTCCATTTTCCGTCCCGATTTCTCGCTTACTTTAACTGTATAATCCGACAACGGACGTATGGTTCCGGGAACCTCTATTACGGGATGAAGAACCGTTCCGGGGTCTTCCACCGGAACCGGTACAACACCGTACATGCGTAGCGGCAGATCATTAACCGTCTGGGCATGAGGCTGTATAAGCGATACGGAAACGTAAACATTGGGAGCCATACTTCCGTCGGCCACAAACCGGATGGCCTTTTCACCTGCTTTGCTTCCCGATTTATCCCACCACCATTTAATCTGCCGGTTGTTCTTTTCCAGACTGATGAGCGCCGTACTGTTTTCAGGCGCAGGAAAACTGACGGTAATCGTATCACCGGGATGATAGCTCTTTTTGTCGGTAGTTATGCTCAATACGGTTGCATCCTGAGCAACACTTCTGTTGTCACGTGCGTAGGTGTCCGGCCAGTCGATATAAACAACAACGCCGCTGCTGCTTCCCGAATTTTTGTCTGTTACACGAACAAGATACCTTCCCCATTCGGGATATTTCAGGTGAATTTTAAATTTTCCTTTACTTCCAGGCAAGCTAATGGGTTTGTCAATTATTCTGTTTTTATAATTACGTTCCACATAATTCAATCCCTCGTCATTGCTGTACCACCAACTCCAGTCGAGTTTGTAAACTTCAAGCCTCAGGTTTCCTCCCCTCACGGGTTTTCCGTCACTACTCAACGTAATTATGTCAAACCACAGGTCTTTGTCCGTTTCCAGCCACTTTCCGTCGCCGGGCACCGGTGCTTTTATCCCGATAAATTTCTCGTGCGGTGCATATTTCCATGTTTTCTGATCGATACTGAAACCGCCGCCGGGCTCAAATACTTTTGCCACAAGATTAATCCTGAGCATTGAGGGCAGATAACCTCCTGCGGGTTTAAAAAAGTTGAATTCCGCACTTCCGTCCCTGCCCAGTTTGTCATCGAAAATATTGGAAACATCGGGGTAGAACCTTTGAGACGGATCATCAAAGACATAATTTCTGTATTCCTTAAATGTTGCCGTTCCTGTTTCCACTTTTTCGGTGATTACCGCCTTTAATCCCGATACGGCTCCACCGCTGAGCCAGACAGCCTTTATGGTTCCTTTGTCGCTGCCAGTGCGGCGAAGCATATCCCCGTCTTTGGCTTCCAGAGTAATTTTCAAACGGTTGGGTTTTATATTCTCAACACGAATTCTTTTAGTAAACAGATTTCCTCCCAACTTTATCCGCACATTCCACACACCTGTCGGGTCGTCGCTGCGGGTAGGGATGCGGAAAGTATAAAGGGATGCACCCGTATAATGACCGGTTGTGTTGTAAACCTGTTTTTCGCGTGCATTGAACAGGCGCAATGTGAAAGGATGCCCCTGGGGAATGGTATTGTTTTCATCTTTTAAAACAAATCCGAGAAAAATTGTGTCGCCGGGCCGCCATACACCCCGCTCGCCGTAAATGTATCCCTTTACACCATTTTCCGCCTTTATACCCTTGGTATCGAACCGACTGTACGACAAAGCGTTGCCTGCTTTTGTTCTCAAATAAGTAAACTGATGTCCGTCTGTTGCCACGGCAAGCGCCGGTTTTTTTCCGGTTTTCATGGATAAATACCCTTTGTCACCGGTTTTTCCCCGGGCTATCTCCTGTTGCTGGTAATTGTACAAAATCACTTTTACACCGGACATCGGTTTTCCCGTTATCAAATGGGTTGTATAAATACTGTATGTTTCCGGCCCGGAATTTTTCATGCTAAGGCCTATGTTTGATACGGCCACATTTTTCTCTCTGAAATGGTCATAATAATAGTACGAATCTTTACAGGGATCTTTTGACTGAGACCAGCGGTAGTTTTCAGGGTAATAGTAATTGCTTTGATAATAGTTATTGTCTTCTTCCGTTTCACTTTCATTGTCATCCTCCGTACCGCTGCCGTTGTTTGCACAAGATAATGCAGCATAGGATTTTTTAAAACGGAGGTAAACTCTGTAAATTGAACCGGGATCGGTATTAACCATTTTGCTTAAATCAAGTGCATACGATTCCCATTTGTTGACGGGATTAGTAAGGGGCGGATCATGAAGGACTATTTTTTCATGATGAACAAATTCGCCTACCCTGTCCATCTGCCAGTCGCCCGAAAGACTGTTTACCTGTAAAAATTGCCGGACATTATTGGCGTAAATTTTAAAAATCAACACGTCCACTGCATTGAGATTAATGCTTTTGAACGGAAGCAATGTTTTGCCGTCGCTTACCAGAATGGTTCCCTCTCTAAGAAAGTCCACCTGAGGATCGGCAGGTTTGAAGTAAATATCAAGACGTTTTCGCTCTTTTAATTTTACACCCTTAAAATTCTGCAGGGCAGGATCGATGATAAGTGTTTTTTGTCCGTCGGGAATCTCTTTGGGATATAACGTAATTCTGTTTTCCGAAATTTCAAGCGTTACGGGCGTATTATCTTCAAAATAAATCAATCCTTGCAGGTTCTGGTCTTTATCCAGACGATCGGAAAAAATAAGATCTAAAGCTCCGTTTTTATCGGTATGCAAAACGTAATCTTCAAACCGGAAAACATTGGCTGCAGGTACCGGAAATTCCCACTGGCGGGTTCCTTCGCCTTTTAGCTGTTTTAAATCGAGTGAAACAACTATTGAACTTTTGCCATCCTGACGTTCAACGCTATCGGCAACCAGAACAAGATTGCTTCCTTGCGATTCGCCGGAAATGCTCAGCGGAAGTTGTTTTTTGTTTTGAGTAACTGTTACGGCTGAAAGAGCCGATTGTGAATCTATTGCATCGGAAAACCTGAACCTGAGAAGGGCTCTGTTCCATCTGTTTGCCGATGGTGACAAAGGTTTTAACACCGGCTTTTCCAACTGTACCGAAAGGGGAAGCGTTTTTATTTCAAAGGTAAAATCATCGGTTTCAGGATTTTTATAGAGTTTGCCCAAATCAACGGTAACCATGTATGAAGTATTGAATTTCAGTGAATTATCAGGCTGGAATGAGACTGATTTTTCTCCCGAGCGCCAGGTTTTGCCTTTTACACCGGGTTTCAGTTGAAAAATCCCCTGCAGTTGTTTGCTTGCGTCGTTTAGCGGAATTGTAAAGGGTTTGGTAAAAGTTACGGTTATGTCTGTTTGGGGAGATACGGTGCCTTGTGTATATGAAGCAATAAGTTTTCCGGTTTTTCTATTCTCTGTTGAATGATTACGGGAGCAGGAAAAAATAATCACAACGGAAATAAATGCAATAATTTTAAAGAATGATAATTTCATTTTAAAAGGTTTAAAGAAGGAAAACATAAAAAGATACAATCATATAACGATGAATATTTATCAATCGTACTACAAAGATAAGAATTATTGATAACCTGCAGTCAGACTTCATTTCCTGACAGACAATAAAAAACGTTTAACAGGTATCGCCCAATTCTCTGTAATATTGAACCACTTTAACGGCTTCCTTTGCCTCTTTTACGTCATGCACCCGCAAAATATCGGCTCCGTTTAGCAGTGCCAAAACGTGAACGGCGGTAGTACCATTCAAAGCCTCTACGGGATGGGTTCCCAATACTTTGTTAATCATCGATTTGCGCGATACCCCTACCAGCAACGGCCTGTTCCCTGTTTTCAGACTTTCAAGCTCCTTTAATATTCTGTAATTGCATTCAAGTGTTTTTCCGAATCCGAATCCTGGATCGAGTATTATTTCGTTTGCTCCCAGGGCGGTTAATTGTTCCAGTTTTTCTTCAAAAAACCGCTTTACAACGGAAACAATATTTTCTTTCAACGGTGCCAGTTGCATGGTCTGCGGTGTTCCGTGAATATGCATTAAAATATAGGGCACTTTTAAGTGTGCAACGGTTGAAAACATATTACGGTCGAGCGTTCCGCCGGAAATATCGTTAATCATATCGGCTCCTTCGCCGATACAGGCTTTGGCAACTTCCGAGCGGAAAGTATCTATGGAAATAACCGTATCGGGGAAATGCTTCCTTAAACGTTTTACGGCAGGAACAATGCGCTGCATCTCCTCCTGTTCGTCAACAAAACCGGAACCCGGACGGCTGGAAACACCTCCCACATCAATGATATCGGCACCCTCTGCAAGCATCTCTTCGGTATGCCTGACTTGATAATCCTCTTTCAGGTAAAGACCGCCGTCATAAAAAGAGTCGGGTGTAAGGTTCAGGATACCCATAATTTTGGGTGTGGAAAAGTCGATAACCCCTCTTTTTGTATGAACTATCCGATTTGCTTTATTTAAACTATTTTTACCGCTCATTTTTCATAGTTTTGCATACAAATTTAATAAATTACCGATACAGATTAAACGATGGAGAAAAATACATCCGAACAATACGAAGAAATTGTAAAACAATGCCGGTCGGTATTTGAAGTTAAGTTGAAGGACTACGGTACTGCATGGCGCATTTTGCGCACACCGAGCCTTACCGACCAGATTTACATTAAAGCCAACAGAATAAGAAATATCCAGCAGACCGGTAAACAAAAAGTAAACGAAGGTATTGTCCCCGAGTTTATCGGTATTGTCAACTATTCGGTAATGGCACTCATACAGCTTGAACTGGGTGTGGTTGAAGAACCCGATATGGACGAAAATCAGGCTGTGGAATATTACAACAAATACATTTATGCGGCACGCGACCTGATGCTTAACAAAAATCACGACTACGGCGAAGCCTGGCGCAACATGCGTATTTCGTCGCTTACCGATATTATTCTGATGAAACTGCTGCGCATTAAACAAATAGAGGACAACAGGGGAAAAACACTGGCCTCCGAAGGTCTTGATGCCAACTATTACGATATCATTAATTATTCGGTTTTTGCATTGATAAAACTGGTACTGGAACATGAGAAGGAATAAAAATAAAAAGGAACCCGCCTGGTTGAAGGTAATCCGTATCTTTATCGGACTTGTATTCATTTTTTCGTCTGTTGTAAAAGGTATTGACCCGGTGGGGACGGCTTACCGTGTTGAAGATTATCTTGTGGTTTTCGGTTGGACGGGAATGCTGCACTTTTCGCTTGCCATTGCTTTGCTGGTAATCATTTCCGAATTTTTGCTTGGTGTGGCCTTTTTGTTTAAAGCCGTAATGAAACTTGCTATCCCCGCCATTGTATTGATGATGGCCTTTTTTACGGTAGTAACATATTTTGATGCTGTAAACAACTGGGTTCCCGATTGCGGTTGTTTTGGCGATGCAGTAAAACTTACCAATCTGCAAACATTTTACAAAAACATAATCCTCGTAATCTTTTTACTTCCTTTTATTTTCCGGTTCGGTATATACGGAAAAAGAAAGGTTTATCTTTATGAGTGGCTGATTGTAATCATTTTCGGAGCAGGATTCACATTCTTTGTAAGTTACAATTACAACCATCTGCCGGTTGTCGATTTCAGAAACTGGAAGGAGGGCCGCTCGCTGAAAAGCGATAACAACGGTAAAGAAAAGGTTTATGTAACCTACAAAAACAAAGCTACGGGCGAAATAAAAGAGTTTCTGACACCAAATTATCCGTGGAACGACTCGGTGTGGATGTCGCAATGGACTTTTGTTGACCAACGCATTGACGATTCGCAGGTGATAAAAAAATACGACCTTCAGATAGAGGATACGTTGGGGAACAATCTCACCAAAGAGATTGTAGAGAATCCGGATTATCAGTTAATTATTGTTTCCTGTTATTTGAACGAGGCAGATGATGACGGACTCAAAAAACTGCACGATATTGTCTCTTATGCCGACAGCCGGGGTCTCTCCATAATACTGTTGACAGCATCCGAAAGGGATGAGATTACAAAAGTGCTTAAAGAATACGGGCTTGATGTTCCTGCCTGTTTTGCCGATGACATTCAGTTGAAAGCCATGATACGTTCCAATCCGGGGTTAATCCTGCTGCATGACGGTACCGTTGTTAAAAAGTGGCATTATAATGATTTTCCCGACGGAGACCAATTAAAAGAAATAATTAAAACCCGATAATATGTTGAACAAGAAGATATTTGAATCGACACCCGTAAACATTGACCTTACAAATGACAGACACGCCGAATTAATTACGGAAACCGTATCGTCAATCCTGAAAGAGGGATACACATTGGAACAAATAGAAAAGTTTGAAAAAGAGCTACTCGCAAAAAACGATACCTCACTTATTTTTCCGTTACTAAGTCTGAAAATTGTCAAATCCAAAATTCTTGCAACCGAAACCAAAGAGCCGGTACGTATCTCCGTTGTATTTGCAGTTTATAAGGAGCATAACCGAATTAAACCGGTAAACGAACATCCCCACGGAGAAGATTTTCTGAGGAAGAAAGTACAACAACTGGATTTTTTATTTGAAGATTCGCCCAATATTACCTGGGAACTGGTGGTGGTTGACGACGGATGCCCCGAGAACAGCGGAGCCATAGCGCAGGAGATTGTGGATAAGAATAATCTGAACGACAAAGTAAGGGTTCTTTACCTTGCCGACGCCATAAAAAACAATGAGGGCCCGGCAGCAACACTCAGCAGCACAACCGACAGCCAGAAAGGCGGCTCTATTGTTTACGGAATGTGGAATGCCGTCCAAAAACACGGAACAAAAAACCACATTGTCATTTTTACCGATGCCGACCTTTCCACCCATTTGGGGCAAACCATGTTGCTTGTTCATCCTGTTTTAACGCAAAACAAACTGGCAGCCATAGGTTCGCGGAGGGAACCCGAATCGGTGGTAATTAAAAAAGGAAGCCGGAACAATCGTGGAAAACTCTTTATCTACCTTTGGAAACGTTTGATTCCCAATTTAGGGGAAGTGATTGACACTCAGTGCGGTTTTAAAGCCTTTAAAGCTGAAATCATTCCTGAAATAACCAAAGAGATGATTGAAACAAAGTTTGCTTTCGATATTGAACTCTTGTTAAGAACAGAGCTGCTGAAAAAAAATTCCATCGTGAAAGTTCCCATAGCCTGGATTGACAGTGAAGCTGCTTCCACAACCACCGATTTGCAACCCTACCTGTCTATGTTGCAATCCATTGTTAAAATGTACCGGAAATATTTTCCGAAAAATGACGTATCAAACGAATTTGCCGCTTTTATCCAATCGCTGAATCAGGATAAGTTCGATGAAGTTTTGCAGAACATTCCCCAAGAGATAATAAAAAGAGAGCCTTACGAATTTTCAACTTTCGATAAAGTAAAGGTTGAAAATTTTGTAGTGAAATAAACCGGAAAACATGAAAAACCGTTTCATTGTTATTTGGACATTGACAATAATGTTGTTTACGGCAGGTTGCACGCACCATGCCAACGAAGTGGTTGTTTACACCAGTGTTGACCAGGTTTTTTCGGAACCGGTATTAAAGGATTTTGAGAGGGAAACGGGCATTAAGGTAAAAGCGGTTTTCGATACGGAAGAGACCAAATCGACAGGTGTATTGAACAGGCTGATTTCGGAAAAGGAGAATCCGCAGTGCGACCTGTTTTGGAGCGGCGACCCCATGCGGGCTGTAGTTTTGAAACAAAAAGGCATCAGCAAACCTTATCATTCTCCTGTTGCTGCCGGTATCGACCCCGTTTACAAAGACCCTCAGGGTTATTGGACAGGCTTCTCGGCAAGGGCAAGGGTTTTGATATACAACAAAAGTGTGATGGACAGCACCGATGTTCCGCTCTCCATTTTCGACCTGACCAAAGAAAAATACAAAGGAAAAGTTGCCATTGCCAATCCGCTGTTCGGTACCACCACGTTTCATATTGCCGCACTTTACACCACATTGGGAAGCGGGAAAACAAAGCTGTTTTTATCCGCTTTAAAAAAGAACAATGTAGTAATTGCTTCAAGCAACGGCGATGTAAAGAAACAGGTAATGCAGGGCCGGGTTTTTTGCGGGATAACGGATACCGACGACGCTTTTGAGGCCATGAAGGAGGACAAAAACACTGGTATGGTATTTTTAGACCGGAAAGGTATCGGCAGCCTCATTATTCCCAATACGGTAAACCTCATCAAAGGGTCGCCCAACAGCGAAAACGGCAAAAAACTGATGGACTATCTGCTGAGCAAAAAGACCGAAGCCAAACTGGCAAAGTCATGTGCCCAGATGCCGCTGCACAAAGGAGTTAAAGTTCCTGCAGACGTCCCGTCGCTCGATTATATTGCACCCATGAAAGTGGATTACGACAAAACCTCCGAACTACTTCCGGAGGTTCAAAACTATCTGAAAAAATGGATAGAAAATTAACCGGACATCCCTTTTACACAGCTGTTGTTATCACGGTATTTTTTTTCATGGCGCTGCCCGTTGTCTATACCGTAAGTGCCGCATTTTTTCAGAAAGGCTCTGTTGACGATATCGCCATATCACTCAACAAAAATTCTTTAATCCTTTTGGCCGGAAGTATTCTCGTTGCTTCGGCAAGTGCTCTGTTTTCCACCTTTTTCGGAACCGTGTCGGGCTTTATACTGTACAAAACAGATGTGCGGTTTCGCAGGTTTTTCAAAACGGCATTGCTGATACCGCTGTTTATTTCCCCTTACATTTTGGCCGTAGCCTGGAAAGATTTTTTTTATTACCTGTTTCCCGGCACATCCCTCATTTCTTCCTTTTTTGGTGTTGTTCTGGTATTTACCACCATCTTCACACCGCTTGCCATGCTCATAACCGGCAGCGCCCTGTCCAATATCGATGCCTCGTTGGAAGAAAGCGGTTTGCTGATTACAAGTTACGGCAAAACAGCGCTTTACATAACACTTCCCCTGATAAAACCCGCTTTAATCAGCTCGTTTGTATTGGTATTCATTTTCAGTATTTCCAATTTCTCGGTTCCTGCATATCTCGGAGTTGAGGTTTTTACCACTGAAATATTTACTCAGTTCTCAGCGTTTTACAATCATTCATTGGCTATTATACAATCCTCTGTTTTAATTCTCATTTGCGTATTGCTGCTTTTTTCGGAAAAAAGATACATTGCCGATGCCCCGTTTCTTTCCATAGGTACCAAAGGAACAAAAAACAGGCTCCGTAAGCTTACCGCACATCATAATCTGTTATCGGTTTCATGGCTTGGTGCCGGATTTATTGTTTCGGTTGTTTTGCCCTTCACGGTTCTCTTTTTCCAGTCGTTTGAAAACGGTACGGATCAATTTATCAAAGCCTTTAAACTGTTGGTGCCCGCTTTTGGAAATTCCGTAGGACTGGCAACAGGCGGCGCGTTGGTTGTTTTGTTTACAGGTTTTGCAGCGGCATATTTTACCGCACCAAGGAAAAAACCCACACTCGACAGGATATTGTTGTTCACTTTTGCAACGCCATCCATCATCTTCGGTATCAGCCTGATAAAATTTTACAACCGGCCTCTTCTCGACTTTATCTATTCGGGTTATCCGATAATCTTAATCGGTTATGCGGGAAAATTTTCTTTTATTTCATCCAAACTAATCGGCAATGCCATCCGCCAGATTCCCGTCAGTTTGTTTGAAGCTGCGGAAACAGAGGGAATCTCCCGCCCGGCTCGTATAAGCAAGATTCTCATTCCTTTGATTCTTCCTTCGCTGTATGCCGCATTTATTATTGCTTTTATTTTCAGCTTCGGTGAATTGGGCACTACCATTATGCTTTATCCGCCTGGCACCGAGATACTTCCCATTAAGGTCTTTACCATAATGGCCAACGCACCCC
Source organism: Bacteroidales bacterium (assembly GCA_027022105.1). Taxonomy (GTDB): domain Bacteria; phylum Bacteroidota; class Bacteroidia; order Bacteroidales; family F082; genus Sulfidibacterium. The sequence continues at coordinate 12,734 of JALVZH010000266.1, forward strand.
GGGCACTTACCGGTTCAATGGTACTTATTGTCTTTTTTATTACTTTGGTCATCATAACGGGATTTTATTTTTTGGCAAAACCCCTTTTAAAAAAATATAATTATGTCAATAGTTAAGTTGGCAAATATAAATATGTCTTACGGAGACAAGCAGGTGCTTCATTCGGTTAATTTGGATATCGAAGCAAATAAAATAACCTGTTTGTTTGGCAAGTCAGGCTCGGGCAAAACCACTGTTTTGCGTTTGATTGCAGGGCTCGAAACCCCGGAAAGCGGCGAAATTATCATTGGAAACAGGGTGGTATCGAAAAACGGTAAGATTCTGGTGCCGCCCCGCAAACGGAATACGGGTTTTATATTTCAGGATTTGGCCCTGTGGCCGCATTTTACCGTTTTTGAAAATATTGCTTTCGGATTAAAAGAGAGAAAGGAAAAAAACATCAAAGAGAAAGTTTACAAGGCACTCGAATTTTCAGGACTGACGGAACATGCAAAAAAATATCCCCATCAGCTTTCGGGAGGTCAAAAACAGTTGGTGGCCATTTCGCGCTCGCTGGTACTGAAACCGGAAATACTTCTCATGGACGAACCGCTTTCAGGCCTCGATAATGTTTTGAAAATTAAAATATTAGAATATATAAAAAATTTAAAGGATAATTTCAACATTACCATAGTTTATGTTACGCACGATCAGGGCATTGCGTTCTCTTTTCCCGACCGGATAATCTTGCTTTCCGACGGTGTGATAACGGGCTCGGGCACACCGGAAGAGATTGGCAGGAAAAACCGGGGTTTTGCGAATAATTATTTCCTGAAATTTGATTAAAGGAAGCGGCCATGGTAACATTGATAATAAGAATCTGTTTTAATGCTTAATTAATCATTTATACTTGTTTGAATCATGTAAACTTTAAACAACTTCTAAATAAAAAACCATGATGAAACAAAAAACAAAAGTACCTTTGAACGAGAATCCGAAACAGATGTGTATCGGGCTGGGAGCCGGCTATGCAGGCTTTGGGATTATTGCGCTGGCAATGACGGAATTTCAAAAATTTTTGTTATCCAGGATGGACCAACCCGCACCCGATAAATACTTTACGGATATTATGAGCAATATCCATTCCGTATGGGAGTTGTACATGCCTTTACTTATTTTACTGGGATTGTTATTCATTGTTTTCGGACTGACGTTCAACAGGTTGAAAAAACACAAATACAAAATAAGTATCTTTTTGGGACTGTTGTCGTTGATTTGGTTAACAGGATATACGGTAAAATCCATTGAATTTATAAGGTTGTTTAATGCCACCACACCTTTCGGAACCGGCCATTCCGGTATAATTACCTATATATTTGCAGGTGCGGGACTATTGTTTTTGTTTGCGATGTTCACAGTACCGCAATACTACATTATGAAGAAAATAAAATCATCTGAAACATAATATTTTAACATGAAAGCATTAACATTTATAACGGCAATTTTATTATTGGTAACCGGTTGTACCAATGCCGCCACGGGAGACAAAAAAACCGGAGAACAGAATAAACCCCCTGCCCGGGCGGTTGTTTCCGAATTTCTTACCGATACAACCTTTACCTTTTCGGGTTGTGAAACGGGTAAATTACCGGACGGGTGGTCGCAGTATTATACCGGAAGAAAAGGCGAAACGCCTAGGTGGGAGGTTGTTAATGACAACGGAAATAAAGTGTTGGCACAATTGTCGAAAGACAATCCCAATTACCATTTTAATGTTGTGGTTTACGACGGATTCAACACAAAAAATGTTGAACTTAAAGTAAAAATCAAAGGGGGTTCGGGAAGAATGGATCAGGGAGGCGGCTTTGTGTGGCGGTTTACCGATGCCGGCAATTATTACGTCGTCCGTGCCAATCCATTGGAAGACAATGTGGTAATGTATAAAGTGGTAAACGGGAAACGAACCGACTTGCCGCTCATGGGAAAAGGAAGAACCTACGGTACGGATGTTCCCCCGCTGGGAAACGGCTGGAACGAATTGCGTCTTACGGTTAAAGATTCGCTCTTCACCGTTTACCTGAATGGAAAAGAACTTTTTAAGGTTATCGACAAAACATTTACAAATGCAGGTAAAACGGGTTTGTGGTCAAAAGCCGATGCCGTGAGCTGGTTCGACGATTTTCAAATATCGAAAATTAAATAGTAATTTTGCAGAACAACAAAAATCAATTATCCATGAAACGACTTATCATTTTTTCAATCACAATCCTTTGGCTTGCCGCCTGTTCCACCGTACCCATTACGGGTCGCAAACAGTTCAATATGATTCCTGCATCGGAAATGCTGTCGTTGAGCAACCAGCAATACGATGATTTTTTAAAGGAGCACAAAAAAAGCAGTAACGAGCAGGAAACCGATATGGTAAAACGTGTCGGAAACAGGATTAAGTCGGCTGTTACACATTACTTAACCGAAAACAACCGTGCAGGGTTACTCACCGGTTACGATTGGGAATTTAACCTTGTGGAAGACCCGCAGGCCAATGCATGGTGCATGCCCGGAGGCAAGGTGGTGGTTTATACGGGTATTATGCCAATTACCAAAACCGAAGCCGGACTTGCAGTGGTTATGGGACACGAAATAGCACATGCCATTGCCGGACATGGCAGCGAGCGTATGAGTCAGGAGCTGGTCAGACAACTGGGCGGGATGGCACTTACGGTTGCTTTGCAGGAAAAACCCGAAGAAACACAGAGCCTCTGGCTGGCCGCTTACGGCATAGGGAGCCAGGTTGGTGTGATGCTGCCTTACAGCCGTCTGCATGAATCGGAAGCCGACCATCTGGGATTGATATTTATGGCTATGGCCGGATACGACCCCCATGAAGCCCCCGCTTTTTGGGAACGGATGAAAAAAATGAACCATCAGCCCAAGCCGCCGGAATTTCTCAGCACCCACCCTGCTGACGAAACACGTATTGCCAACCTGAAAAAATGGATGCCCGAGGCGATGAGATATTATAAAAGAGGACTGAAGTAAAACATTAACATTTTATCTTATCTTTGACCCCTAAACCCGTTTGGTCAAATGAGTATTGTGCAAAAACAAGATACGGTCAAAGACAAAATTATTGTTGCAGCAGATGAGTTTTTCAGCCGGTTTGGCTTTTACAAAACCACTATGGATGAAATTGCACGTAAAATCCATAAAGCCAAAGGGGTGCTCTATTATTATTTCAGAAGCAAGGAAGAACTCTACACCGAGGTTGTAAGAAGAGAATTGCAACAGGTAAAAGATGAACTGATAAAAGCGGGAAAAGCAGGTGACGATCCCGTTACAACCCTTGAAAATTACATAAAGATCAGGTTTGAACGTTTGAGCCATGCTGTAAACTACCATGAAACACTGCAAGCCGATTTCAGGGAACAATACGGATTTGTGGAAAGCGTAAGAAAGGATTTTGAGAATTTCGAAAGAAATCAGTTAAAAAAGATTCTGGAAGAGGGAAAACAACAGGGGTATTTTCAACTGTCAGACATTGACCTGACACTTGACGTGGTACTCATTATGTTGAAAAGTGTTGAAATACCGCTTTACTTGCAAAATAAATATGCTGAATACAAGAACATTATCGACGAAATGATCTCATTGATATTTAACGGACTAAAAAAAAATTGAATATTTCTTTTTTTTTGGCACAATAATTGACTTAAAAACAGAATAAGTCAAATAATAAAGAAGCGGGAAATCCGTTCTTTTTTTGATTAAGAAATTGACTATAAAACGATAATGGTTAAATAATAAATTATGAAACGAATTTCAAAATGGATTGTCAGGTACCGACTGGCAATAGTGCTGGTCACTCTGGGACTGACAATATGGCTTGGTTTAAAGATTAAAGATTTGCGGATGGATTCCGATATTCTCAATTCATTGCCCGAAACCGACAGTATAGCAAGTGTTTATAAAGACATCGGAAAAGAATTCGGGGGCAACTCAATGGGAATGGTAATTTTGAAAACCGACAACATTTACAAAACCGGAGTGCTGGAAGATGTAAAACGCGTAACCGACAGTTTATCGGTTATGCCGGGTATATCTACGGTAACCAGCCTGACAAACATTATCGAAATAAAAGGTGGCGATTTCGGAATTGAAGTGGGCACACTGCTCGACGAATACGACCTCCCCAAAACAGAGCAGGAACTCAGTGAGCTGAAAGAACGGATTATGGATAATGATATGTATCACGGCAATATTGTTTCCGACGACGGAACATCCACAATTGTGATGTTCACCCTTGTTGACGGAGTTGATAAGCAGCGGGTTTCACGACAGGTCAAAGAAAAGGTATCGGCCATGCATTTGCCCGAAACCATCTATTTCGGTGGACTGCCCATGATGATGGACGACGTGGGGATTTTGATGCAAAAAGACATCGGCAGGTTGTTGCCCTTTACCGTCATTGTAATCATGCTGATTCTTTTTATCAGTTTTAAAAGTATCAGAGGTGTAATTCTGCCTCTGCTTTCGGCAGGCATATCCATTGTTTGGGTAATGGGGCTGATGCAAATTTTTGGGTACCGCATAGACCTTATTACCAACGAATTGCCCATTGTACTGCTCGCTGTGGGAAGCGCTTTTACCATCCATGTAATAAACCGCATCAATGAAGAAAAAGGTAAAAACAGGAAAAAGGCTTTGAAAAAGGCTGTTGCATACATTGCCATACCTGTATTTCTGTCGGGCGTTACCACTGTGTTCGGTTTTGCTTCTTTCATTTTCGGGGCTTACCTGACCATGATAAAACATTTCGGAATATTTACATCACTGGGAGTTTTCTTTGCGCTTATAATTTCCCTTGTCTTTATCCCCGCACTTATTTCTCTTTTCTCGTGGTATAACAAAAAGAATGAAAAGGTAAAAAGCGGCAGTAAACATTTTAATATACTCGACCGAAAGCTGTTAATTCCTTTTTCAAACCTGATAAACAGACACCCGAAATATATATTGATTGCCTCTTTGTTTCTGGTACTGCTCAGCGGGATTGGGTTTACACGGATAAAAACCAGTGTGAACATGACAAACTATTTTAAAAAGAATAATCCCACACGTATTACCGATGAATTGATGAAAAAAGAATTTGGAGGATCGCTTCCGGTTTTTGTACATTTTAAAGGTGATATGCAGGATCCGGAAGTATTAAAAACCATGGATGCCGCCGAAATCTATATGAAAAAGTTTCCCTATGTAAAAACCGCTCAGTCAATTGCCGATTTAATAAAACAAATGAACGATGTAATGGGTGAAGGAAAGATAATTCCCGGTGATCGTGCAAAAATAGAACAACTCTGGTTTTTACTTGACGGACAAGATATTATGTCGCAATTGGTAAATAACGATAAAACAGAAGGTGTTATTCAGTCGCGTTTTGCTTCGTCGGACACCAAAGAGATGGAATTGTTTGTTGATTATATGAACGGTTTTATACAAAAAAACCGGTCGGGAAAATGTAAAATCACGCTTACGGGAATGCCGTCTGTATATGTACGGTTAAACGACAGCCTTATTAAAAGCCAGTTTACATCCTTGGCGCTGGCGCTTGTTTTGGTTATTGCCATTGTGGGTCTCATTTTAAAATCCTTAAAGAAAGGCCTCTATGCTGTGGTTCCCATCATAGCTACCATTATTCTTTTGTTCGGCTTTATGGGGTTTGCAGGTATTGCCCTTGATGTAGCAACCGTTTTAGTGGCCAGTGTGGCTCTGGGAATGGGAATTGATTATTCCATTCATATCATCACCCACTTCTATAATGACCTGAAAAAAACCGGCAGCAGTGAAGAGGCGGTAACCGAAACGGTACGCATCAGCGGGAAAGCAATTATTATCAACGTAGCATCCGTAGCAGCAGGATTTTTGGTTTTGCTGTTCTCCAATATTGTTCCCATACAAAATTTCGGATTGCTGGTGGCCCTGAGTATGGTTGCCTCAGGATTTGCCGCTATGACCATCCTGCCGGTCATTCTTGTAATTGCAACCGGAAAAGAAAATATTAAACAAAATTATTCATTAAAAAATCAGAATCATGAAAGATTTTAAAATTCAAAATGTGTTGTTTATTGCCATTTTGATTATTGGCAATATGTTATCGCTCAAGGCACAGGATGCCGCGTCGTTGCTAAAAAAGATGGACGACGTAATGTATTCTTCCAAAGACATGACAGGTATTAACAAAATTGTTCTGATCGACAAAAACGGTAACGAAAGCGTGCGTGAGGCTCTCATTGCACAAAAAGGTACCGATAAAAGGCTGTTCCGGTTTACAAAGCCTGCATCGCAGGCCGGAATATCAGTGCTTTCGCTGCCAAATGATGTAATGTATCTGTACATGCCTGCATTCGGCAAAGAGCGCAGAATCTCCTCCAGTGTCAAAAGTCAGAAGTTTGCCGGTACCGATTTCTCGTACGACGACATGGAATCGAAACTGTTTACCGAAAAATATACGGCAAAACTTCTGAAAACCCGTCCGGATGTATTTGTTTTGGAATTGACTCCCAAATCGAAAAAATCGGCTTATTCAAAAGTAATTCTTTATTTGAACAAAGAACATTTTTATCCCGAAAAGATGGAGTACTACGATAAGGGAAACCATAAAATTAAGGTTGCCTATTACACTTTTAAGAAAATAGGAAAATACTGGAATGCCAGTGAGATTGTTATGAAAGACCTGAAGCGAAACCATACTACCAAAATGATTATGTCGGATGTAAAGTATGACACCGGCCTTACGGATGATGACTTTACAGTAAGAAAATTAAAACAATAATGCCATGAAAAAAGCACTTTCAATTATTATGGTAATGGCGGGGCTGTTACTGTTTACGGCAGCCGGTGCCCAAAATGCAAACGGTTTGAAACTATCGGGTTACCTTCAAACCGATCAGCGTCTGCTGTTAAAATCGCCCAACAACTGGGCTTGGAACGAAAACCGTTTGAATTTGCAATTGGACAAATCCATTGGCGGGAAGGCGAAATTCCATACCGAAATATGGCTGCGAAATATGGGTATTCCGCAAATTGGCCAAAGTGCCGATCTGTTTAACAAAAGAATTGTTGACCCGTGGAATCTTGAGATACGCTCTGCCAATGTACAAATCAACGGGCTGTTTACCAAAAATCTGGATGTGGTTATCGGAAGACAACGCATTGCATGGGGTACTGCCGACAGATTTAATCCTACTGATAATGTTAATCCTTACGATTTGGAGGATATTCTCGATTTCGGTCGCCATAGAGGGTCTGATGCTGTTGCATTACAATATTATTTCTCGCCAGACTATTCGTTACAGGTAGTGTATGTGCCGTTTTACCAACCCTGGAACATGCCGGTTGGGGTTTTTGCCAATGCCTTACAACCTCAAACCCCGCTTCCCGGAGGGCTTCATCCGGTTATTGTTTCCGATGAGGTAGTCATGCCGCAATACAACCTGAAAGAGAGTGCAACAGCCGGTGCCCGCTTCAAAGGATTTGCCGGTGGTATCGACTTTTCGTTAAGCTATCTTTATGGCAGGGACGGACTTCCGTACAACATCAACAACAGGCTGATTCCCGTGGACACTGCGGGAGGTGTAAGGATAGAGACGCAACTGGCTTATCCGCGCCAACATATTTTTGGTGCCGACTTTGCCACCAATATTCTCGGAGCCGGATTTTGGGGAGAAGCCGCCCTTTTCCTGCCGCAGGACAGCGTGGTAATGCATACCGATATTACTGCTCTTATCCCGGGTGCCCCTTCTCCTGTTGTCATAGACAGCACGATTCTGGAGAAAAAACCTTATATAAAATTTGTATTGGGAAGCGATTATTCGTTTGCCAACAACTCGTACCTCAATTTCCAGTACCTGCACGGTTTTATCAACGAACACGGCAGTAAAAATCTGAATGATTATTTTATCCTTCGTTATGAAATGAACTTTTTTGACAACAAACTGAAAATTGCACCTTTGAGCGGCGGGGTTGCCATCAACGACTGGAAAAATATTAATGAGGATTATGCTGTTTTTTACGTACCCCAAATTTCATACATGGCCACCGACAACCTTCAACTGGAACTTTCGGCAGGTATATTCGTAGGAAAAGGAGAAAACTTCTTTTCAAAACTCAACGATTATAATATGGCAATATTCAAAATGAAATATAATTTCTGATAAAATACTCATTTTGTCTTTAAATCCGCCGGCAACAGGTTTTGTAATTTTTCTTGTGGCTCTTAAAACACAAAACATCCGGCGGATCTTTTTATTATAAGACATTTCCACTCAGTGCCCTCTGAACTCCTGAACCTTTGGGCTTTTAAACCTCTGAACCTTTAAACACGTGTCCGCCGCAGGCTGATCAAAATTAATACACAAAAAAATTAGTTTATATTTGCACTGTAAATGATAAAATATTTACTTTTACTTTCTTAAATCGTTAATTACAAAAGAAAAAATACAGAATTATGAAATTCATTATTTCAAGCGCATCATTGCTCAAAGGACTGCAAAAGATAAGCGGTATTATGAGTACGAGCAATGTTTTACCCATTTTGGATAATTTCCTTTTCGAACTGAATGAGAACAAAGACCTTTCCATCAGAGCCAGTGACTTGGAGACAACCATCATCAGTCATTTGCAGGTGGATATGGCCGAAGGCTCGGGGAAGATAGCCATTCCTTCGAAAATATTGCTTGAAACCATGAAAACATTGCCCGACCTGCCTGTTACCATGATTG
>JALVZH010000266.1:21496-23317 GCA_027022105.1 Bacteroidales bacterium
TTCCCGAAATACCCGTTCTTGAAGATTCCGATTCTGTCGAATTTACCGCAGATATTCTGGTAAATGCGTTTAACAAAACGATATTTGCCACCGGAAACGACGAAACAAGACCGGTGATGCGCGGGGTTTTTTGTGAGATAACACCCGAACATGTATCGTTTGTGGCTACCGATGCACATAAACTGGTGCGTTACCGCAGACATGATATTAAAACAGGCAAAGAAGCAAAAATGGTGCTTCCGCCAAAGCCGCTGAATCACATGCGCAGCATTCTTCCCGACGATGAAGAGGTAAAGGTAACCTTTGAATTTTCGGAAAAAAATGCCCGTTTCCGCTTCGACGACACTACTATCGTCAGCCGGTTGATTGACGGACGCTACCCCAATTACGAATCGGTTATCCCCGTTGACAACCCCTTTAAACTGTTGGTTGACAGGAAGAGTCTTATGGGTGCTTTGAGAAGGGTATCCATTTTCGGTAGCCGTTCCACTCATTTAATCAGGTTTAAAATATCGGGACAGGAACTGCTTATATCGGCACAAGACAGCGACCTTGCCAGTGAAGCACATGAACGGCTTACCTGCAATTACGACGGCGATGATCTGGAAATAGGATTCAACAGCCGCTTTATGCAGGAGATGCTGGCCAATCTGGATACCGAGAATATAGAAATAGAACTTTCGCAGCCCAACCGTCCGGGAATTATTCATCCCGAAGGAAACAACTATGAGGGAGAAGATATTCTGATGCTGCTCATGCCGTTGATGCTTGCCCAAAGATAAAAACCTGTAACTCCGTTTTGAGATAAAAACAGGTTTATCCAACAGTATTATTTACAAAAACAAAATCTCCGTTACTATGAAAACAGGAATTTACGCATGGTTGATAACGGCAATGCTGATACTGCCGGCACTTTCCAATGCACAATATGTAGTCCGGAAAAGCAGTAATGCCTTAAACACAACATCTGACGGATTTTTTTATTCCCTTCCCAAAACGGTGTTTAAAGTACACGTTACTTATGAAACGGTAAAAAAGATAAGAGGCCCGCTTGCCGATTATACCGAAGAATATTTGGGGACATCAGATTACATAACCCAAAACGGAGAATTTGTCAGGGTAATTAATGCTTCGCTGGAACCGGTAACCATTGCCGACCCCAACCAAACCTATTGGGTGCAGTTTCCGTCAATGGAAAAATCGAAAGAGGTTATAAAAGAGGCGTTTACTTTGAGTCCCATAGGCACCCTGCTTGCTTTTGACGATGTTAATAACAACCCTAAAAAGAATTTCCGTATGGAAAAGGAGATTCATGCAGGTCGTCCCGGTGATGTAACGCTTTTTCCCAAAGATGCCGGTTACAACAGAAAAGAGGTTGTTGATACCATAGTCAGGAAAATTGTCATCGACACGGTTACCATTAACAGGTTTCTTTTCAAAAGCTCATGGGTTGACCGTACGGAAGAAGAAAAAGCCGATGATGCTGCCAGACAAATAGCAAAAATAAGGGAAGCAAGGTACAATCTGATGACGGGATTTCAGGAAGTTAACTATGGTGAAAGTATAAAATACATGGATAGCCGGCTGCAACAGATGGAACGGCAATACCTTGATCTTTTCCTCGGAAAAGAGACCCGTTACATTCAAACAAAAACCATTGTTTTTGAACCGGAAAAGAACAGATTGAAAAAGACTGTTCTGGAATTTAGCGATACCGGCGGCGGTTATCAAAAGTTACAGGTTGTTGTCACACCTCAACCATTGCCCGAAGGCGTTAAAGAGAGTATGCCCCAGAAAATCGGTAATCTGTTTTATCGTATT
>JALVZH010000267.1 GCA_027022105.1 Bacteroidales bacterium
TATCAATGCCGGTATCAATCAGAAGTTTCAGAAGTTTCTTTGTTTTGGGAACTTTTTCGGCCTCAAGAATGGTTCCGGTGCGAATATCGGTTTTAACAAAATCGTCGTAGCTGATTTCATCTTTGGCGGGTTTTACTTCCGATGTTTTTTCATTCTCCTCTTTGGTTTTAAGTAGTTTTTGAACCTGTTTTTCAACCGCTTCGTCTTCAATTTTTTGGAAAAGGAAAGCGGGAGTTCCCAATGTATGTCCGGCGGAAAGAATTCCTGATTTTCCGGCATCATTCCATTTCAGCGGACTCAGGTTGAGCATATCAAAAAGTTTTGCAGCGGTAAAGGGCAGAAAAGGTTCCGATACAATGGCCAGGTTTGCGGCAATTTGCAGACTTATGTTCAATATGGTTGCCACACGCTCTTTGTCCGTTTTAAAGAGTTTCCAGGGCTCGTTATCGGTAAGGTATTTATTGCCGAGCCGCGCCAGGTTCATCATTTCGCCAAGTGCTTCACGAAAACGGTACAGTTCCAGACTTTTGGCAATAATTCCGGGAAATTCCGCAACAGCATTCAATGTCTCTTCATCTTCTTTTGTCAGAACACCTCTTTGGGGAACCTTTCCGTCGAAATACTTTTTGGTAAGAACCAACGTGCGGTTGATAAAGTTGCCAAAAATAGCAAGCAATTCGTTGTTGTTTCTCGCCTGAAAATCTTTCCAGGTAAAGTCGTTGTCTTTGGTTTCGGGTGCATTGGCGGTCAACACGTAGCGCAAAACATCCTGGTTTCCGGGAAAATCTTCGAGATATTCGTTCAGCCACACGGCCCAGTTGCGCGACGTGGATATTTTGTCACCTTCAAGGTTCAGAAACTCGTTGGCCGGAACGTTATCGGGCAAAATATAACTTCCTTCCGCTTTAAGCATTACGGGAAATATGATGCAATGAAAAACAATGTTGTCTTTTCCGATAAAATGCACCAGCTTGGTGTCGTCCGATTTCCAATAGGGTTCCCAATCTTTTCCGTTGTTTTCGCTCCACTCTTTAGCTGCCGAAATATATCCGATGGGGGCATCAAACCACACATAAAGCACCTTTCCTCCGGCACCTTCAACGGGAACTTTTACACCCCAGTCAAGGTCGCGGGTAACGGCTCTCGGTTTCAGGCCCTGATCGATCCACGACTTCACCTGTCCATAAACATTGGTTTTCCAGTCGTCTCTATGTCCTTCCAAAATCCACTCTTTCAACCACTCTTCATACTCATTCAGCGGAAGATACCAGTGCTTTGTCTCTTTCAGTACCGGAACATTACCGCTTAATGCCGATTTCGGGTTTTTCAACTCCAGCGGGCTCAGCGATGTGCCGCAGCTTTCGCATTGGTCTCCGTATGCTTTTTCATAACCGCAATGGGGACAGGTTCCTGTAATATAGCGGTCGGCCAAAAAGGTTTTTGCCTCCTCATCGTAATACTGCTGCGATGTTTTTTCTATGAATTTCCCCTCATCGTACAGCTTTTTAAAAAATGCGGCAGCCGTTTCGTGATGAACCGGCGCGGAAGTGCGCGAATAAACATCAAACGAAATCCCGAATTCTTTAAATGATTTTTTAATGAGGTTGTGATACCTGTCAACAATATCCTGGGGCGAAACGCCCTCTTTACGGGCTTTAATGGTAATGGGAACGCCGTGTTCGTCGGAACCGCCGATAAACAAAACATCTTCGCCTTTCGAGCGCAGATATCGGGCATAAATATCCGCAGGCACATAAACCCCTGCAAGATGTCCGATGTGAATGGGCCCGTTGGCATACGGCAATGCCGAAGTAATGGTATATCGTTTGTATTTTTTGCTCATATCCGTTTTTTTCTCTAATTTGCGGGCAAAGTTAAGGAATATGTTCCGAAATATTGATTTTTATGGCACGGCATAACGAATTGGGGAAAAGAGGTGAAGCAATTGCCCTTGAAACATTGAAAAAGAAAGGGTACGAGATACTCGAAACCAATTGGCGTCACGAAAAACAGGAGGTTGACATCATTGCCAGAGATAAGGACGAACTGGTAATAGTTGAGGTAAAAACCCGGAGCACCTCTTTTTTCGGAGACCCGGAGGAAGCCGTTACCCCGGCCAAAGCAGGCCGCCTTATTGAAGCTGCCGAAGCTTATGTGGAAGAAAAAGATTTGAATATGGACATCCGCTTTGATGTTATTGCCATCATTATTGATAACAAAATCACCGTTAACCACATTAAGGATGCTTTTTTTGCAGGTGATTTTTAAAGGATTTTGATGAAACAAAAAATAAAGTTATCTAATGTTAACGTAATGATAATGAGTATAGAGATTTTAAACATGTTAAATGAAAAAGCCGGATACAACAAATTTTAAGAAAAAAACCTTATCTTCGCCTTTCATTTTTTAAAACTGATTTTGATAAATATTAACAGATGAATTATCCGAAAAAAGTAGTAATAGGAGACATCACGGTTCGTGACGGTTTCCAGCATGAAGAACATTTTATTCCAACGGAAGCGAAACTCTGGGTTCTCGAAGAGTTGGTGCTTGCAGGCTTTAAACACCTTGAGGTAACCAATTTCGGTAATCCCCGGGGCATGCCTCAGTTTAAAGATGCCGATGATCTTTTCAGAAAAATAAGAAACAGCAAACGTGTAAAAGACAAGCTGGACGATGTAGTGTTTACGGCGGTTACCATTCGCGAACGTGCCATTGAGCGTGCCATTCAGGCCAAAAAGGACGGGTACGGTCCCGACCGCATTTTGCTGATGGTTTCCACCAGCGAATCGCACCAGAAAAAAAATTCGGGCCTTACGCTGAAAGAGTACTGGCAAATGGCCGAAGAGTGGATACCCAAAGCGCACGATGCGGGTATAAAGGTAAATGGAACGGTGAGTACCATTTGGGGATGTCCCATCGAAGGCCCCACAAAACTGGAAGATGCCGTAGCCTTTACCAAACGCTGGTTCGATATCGGTGCCAACGATGTGGAACATGCCGACCACGACGGTTCCGCTTCCCCCGACAGGGTTTACCGTTATTTTTCAATGCTGCTCGACAGTGTTGACAACCCGCACAAACAGATAGCCCATTTTCATACCACCCGCGGTTGGGGACTGGCAAATGTTTTGGCTGCATTGCAAGCCGGAATGACAAACTTTGAGTCCACACTGGGCGGAATAGGCGGACAGCCAGCAAACTTTGTTGACGGCGTTCCGGTGGCCGGAACAGGCGATTACTATTACAACGACCCCAATGATGTGGGTTTGGTAAGTACCGAAGATATGGTTGTGATGATGGATGAAATGGGTATTGAAACCAATCTGGACATTGACCGTATTTTAAAAATCGGGAAAACCGTTGAAAAAATCGTCGGTCGCCGGTTACGCTCAAAAACAATCAATCAGGGAAGAATACCCAAAAGCATGAGCGGACGGAAATAATAGAAAATGAATTATTTAAAAGGTCTTTTTACAGCCGGAAAAGTACCGGTTGTAATTTTTTTGGTATTTATTCTTTTATGGGGTTGTGTTCATAAAAAAGTCAAACCTGTTTACAAACCCCTTGAAACACCGGAAGAAATAGTTCCTGTTGCCGATTCGGTGGTTCCTCCCATAGTTTATGGAAAGGCCGTATCGCCGAAACCTGTTCCTTTGTCGGTGAGGAAGCAGAAATTTGTGGATTTGATGCTGCCTGCAATATTGGTGGCCATGCACAACAGAGCGGAAGTAAACAACAGGGTGAAAGAACTGATGAATAGAAAAGAGTTGCGACCAAAAGAAAAACTGTTTATCGACAGTTTGATGAAGAAATACCGGGCAGGTTCAATTAACGACCTTTATACAAGGACCAAACCTTTTCCGCCAAGTATTGTACTGGCGCAGGCTGCCATTGAAAGCGGATGGGGAACGTCCAGATTTTTTACTGAGGCAAATAACCCCTTTGGTATGTGGTCGTTCGACGAAAATGAGAAACGTATTAAATCCGGTTCCCACAGAAACGGCAAATATATCTATCTGAGAAAATTTGACAATCTTGAACAGGCTATTGAGGCCTATCTGGATATGTTGTCCAAACGGGAATTGTTTAAAGCATTCCGGCAAAAGAATCTGAAAACGGACGATCCTGTTGAACTGGCAAAAACCTTAACCGCTTATTCGGAAAGAGGTGAGGCCTATGTAAGAGATGTTATTGCGGTAATCAAAAAGAATGATTTTCAAAAATATGATCATTATAAATTGGAAGAGGGGAAAATACACTGAAAGATTTTCTGTAACGTAAATAATGAGGCCGGTTTTGTATGCTGAATAAAACTTTATTCCGCCGGCCTCTTTTTTTATTAATTCAAATAAAGCCTAAATTTTTCTTTGAACTTCCACTTCCTCATACCCCTCTATAATATCACCCACTTTGATATCGTTAAAGTTCTCGATGTTCAGGCCGCATTCGTAACCGGCAGAAACCTCTTTTACATCATCTTTGAATCGTTTCAGTGAGCCCAGTTTACCGGTATAAATTACAATACCGTCGCGAATAAGCCTTACGTTGGTGTTTCTTGTAATTTTTCCGTCAAGCACGTAGCATCCTGCCACTGTTCCGACTTTGGATATTTTAAATACTTCACGGACTTCAACATTACAAACGACTTTTTCTTCGGTCTTAGGTTCAAGCATGCCTTCGATGGCTGCTTTCAGTTCTTCGGTGGCCTGATAAATAATGGAGTAGAGACGAATATCTATCTGTTCCTGTTCGGCAAGTTTTCGTGCCTGGGGTACAGGCCGTACCTGGAAGCCGATAATAATGGCATCGGAAGCCGAAGCAAGCATAATATCCGATTCGGTAATGGCTCCCACAGCTTTATGAATAACATTAACCTGAACTTCATCGGTAGAAAGTTTCAACAGAGCATCACTCAGTGCCTCAATAGAGCCGTCCACATCACCTTTTACAATTATATTTAGTTCTTTAAATCCGCCAATGGCAATTCTTCTTCCGATTTCATCAAGGGTGATGTGTTTCTGAGTCCTCAGGGCTTGTTCCCTGATAATTTGCTGACGTTTTGCGGCGAGGCGTTTGGCCTCTTTTTCATCTTTCATCACATTAAACACATCTCCGGCCTGAGGAGCACCTGTCAAACCAAGCAATAATACCGGTTTCGACGGGCCTGCTTCTTTCAGTTGTTTGTTGCGTTCGTTGAACATGGCCTTTACCTTGCCGAATACGGGGCCGGCAAGGATGATGTCTCCTTTTCGTACGGTACCGTCTTGTACGAGGATATTTGCAACATAACCACGGCCTTTGTCGAGCGATGCTTCCAATACCGTACCTTTTCCGGGTTTATTGGGATTGGCTTTCAGTTCAAGTAATTCGGCTTCAAGCAAAACTTTTTCCAGTAATTCATCAACACCCTGGCCGGTAACCGCCGATATTTCCTGCGACTGGTATTTTCCGCCCCAGTCTTCCACCAGGATGTTCATATTGGCCAGTTGCTCTTTTATTTTGTCGGGATTAGCAGTGGGTTTATCCACTTTATTAATAGCAAATACAATGGGGACTCCTGCTGCCTGTGCGTGGTTAATCGCCTCCTTTGTCTGGGGCATCACGCTGTCGTCGGCAGCAATTACGATGATGGCTACATCAGTAACCTTAGCTCCCCTTGCACGCATGGCCGTAAAGGCTTCGTGACCCGGGGTATCAAGAAAAGTAATCTTTTTGCCCGTCTCGGTTTCCACCTCATAAGCACCGATGTGCTGGGTAATACCTCCGGCTTCACCGGCCACAACGTTTGCTTTTCGGATATAGTCGAGCAGCTTGGTTTTACCATGGTCAACGTGTCCCATTACAGTAACGATAGGTGCGCGTTCCACCAGGTCTTCGGGGTTATCCGTTTCCTCTTCAACATCCAACGATTCCTGATCGTCAACATCCACAAACTCAACTTTAAAACCATATTCTTCAGCTACAAGAACAATGGTTTCGGCATCAAGACGCTGGTTAATGGAAACAAAAAGGCCCAATTGCAAACACGTTTTGATGACTTCATTTACGTTTATGTTCATCAGGTTGGCCAACTCATTTGCCGTAACAAATTCGGTGACTTTAAGCGTGTGCTGCTCTTCCATCTGTTTTTTCATCTGCTCTTCCATCTGCTGGGAAATCTGCTCGCGTTTGTGCCTTCTGTGTTTTGATGCTTTCGATTTTCCCGTGGGAGCAAGTCGGGCCAGGGTTTCTTTAATCTGTTTTTGGATTTCCTCTTCCGTTAATTCGGGCTTTTTAGCCTCTTTTTTGTGATGAGAATGTTTTTTTCTGCCATGTCTATCTTTGGTGTCTCCCGCGTTTTTCGAAACAGGAGTTTCCGTTTTAATCCTTTTTCTTTTTTTCTTCTTGTTTTGTCCGACTTTATTGTCAGATGAAGATGCAACAGGCTGTTTTTTCTTTTTGCCGTGTTTGCTTGTTTCCGGAAGATCAATTTTATCCAGAATTTTCGGTCCGGTAAGTTTTTCCACTTCCGTGGGAATAAAATTATCGGCCTGTTTTTCTTCGGCGGGCTCCGGTTTTTCCGGTATCTTTTCGGCAACCGGTTTTTCCGGCTCCTGTTTTTCAATTGTTACAGGTTTCGGTTCCTCTTTTTCAACCTTTGCCTCTTTTTGTTTGGCTTTTTTCTTGTCAGCTTCTTCTTTAGCTGCTTTTTTCTTCAGTTCGGCCTCTTTTTTCTTTTGCTGTTTTGTTTTTTTAGCAGGGCGGGTACGCTGGTTTATCTCATCCAGATTCACTTTACCGACTACTTTAAGCCCGCCTGTCTCTTTTTCTTCTTCTTTTTCAGCTTTTTTCTCTTCCGGTTTTTCTTCGGTTACAGTCTCTTTTTTCTCTTCTTTTTGAACAGGTTTTTCTTCAACTTTTTCCTCTTTGGCCGGTTCTTCTTTTTCTGCCTTTGCCGGTTCCTCTTCTTTTACGGCATCAGGTTCGGATTTCTTTTCAGGCTCTTTCTCAGGTTCGGGTTCCGGTGTTACAGCGGGTTTTGTTTTCTGGCTGGATGTAAAAGTACCGCTGGTATTTTTAATAAATACAGATTCATCAAAATCCTCTTCTGCTACAGGTTCTTCCTCCCGGGGTTCTTCTTTGGCAGTATCCAAAGTAATCGTTGTTTTTTTACCTACAAATTCCAGATCTTTCTGGTGGGCCATCTCTTTAACCTTTTTCTCTGCCTGAAATTCATCAGCCAGCATTTCATACATCTCCGGTTCGAGACGGGTGTTGGGATTCCTGTCCACCTTAAAGCCTTTTTTATCAAGGAATTCTACCAACGTATTGATGCCTACGTTAAATTCCCTGGCGGCTTTACCCAGTCTTACTTTAATATTTCCAGCCATATTATTCTTTTTACTTTTCTCTCTTTTATTATTACCGGCATTTATTATTCAAATTCCGCCTTAAGAATCTTTATTACCTCTTTAATGGTCTCTTCTTCAAGGTCGGTACGTTTTACCAACTCTTCTTCGTC
>JALVZH010000268.1 GCA_027022105.1 Bacteroidales bacterium
GTTAAACGCTACGGAGTGGCTTTTCCTGTACCTATGGTACTGTGAGTTAAGGGTTAAGTGTTTGAAAGTTGAGAGATAATCTTTAAATATGTAAAAAATTAAGCTTTGATTCCGGTGAGTCCGGAATAGGAGGTTAGAGTGAAAAATATTGAATATGTTCTTCAACTTGAAGCCATAACTCCTTTGCATGTGGGAAGTGGTAAATTATTCAAGCAAGGGATCGATTTTGATGTTTTTAGGCAGCAAGTTACCATCTACAACTCTAATAAAATACATTCCCGTTTAGCAAAGTCGGAGAAAACGGTAATCCAAGAATATGAAGAAGAGCTGCGTGAGAAACGGCCGTCTTTATACCGATTTTTCAAATCCATAAGCTGGGATGAAAAGGAATTCATTAGAAGCAGGTTTTCTATTACTTCACATAGTGTTCGTGATATTAAGGAACAAATGAAGACCGGATTCGGCATACCGATTATTCCTGGAAGCAGTTTGAAAGGCGCAATGCGTACTGCCATATTGGCCAATTTTTTTGATGTAAACCCTCAAAAGCAAGAAGATTTATTTGAAAAACGTAATAGCAAAAATAAACAAAAAGCTGATGAGGAAATTTTACATCAAATTTTCGGGAAAGATCCAAATAGCGATGTTGTGCGCCAGATAATAGTGGGAGATATTCCTTTTAAGAAAGAAGATTTAGGGTTCTCGGAGCTAAAAGTTGCTAATTTAACAAACACAGGTTGGGGGTTCTTGAATATGCGTAACCGCAAAACAGAAAATCCACGTAACTGGAAATTTGCTACCACTATTATAATTGAAAATATAAAAGCAGGAGCTATTTCTGAACCTTTTAATTTGATATTTGATGATTTTCTTAATGATCATTCTAATGAAATATTTGATGCAGAAGCTATACCCTTAGGCGGTAAATTTTTAGGTATTGTTGAATGGTTTTTTAAACGAGAAGCTGAAAGAGAGTATGAATTTTATCTTAAGCATGACATGCAAAAAACCGCAAAATTTTATAAAGACTATATCATAAATCGTAAATTCAGCGATGAAGAAGTGCTTGTTCGAATAGGTTGGGGAGGCGGATGGAAATTTATGACTGGAGATTGGTTAGAAAGTGAACAAATAAAAATTATACGAAGAGAATATAATCTGGGAAGAAAAGGTCATAATGTTTTTCCAAAAAGCAGAAGGTTGATGATTCAGGATAATTTCCCATATGTCCCTATAGGATGGGCTGTATTACATATTTTGTAAAGAAAGGTTTGCGATTTATGTCCACCATTTATTTAACAGCGACCAAAGGGCGCCTTAGCAAAAAAGGCCAAACACTTGCGTTACAAATTGATGAAAACACAACAAAGGTTATTTTCCCTTATCGCACCGAACAATTGGTACTCATCGGCAACATCGATATTACTACACCTGCGCTGAAAATGCTAATGCATCATCGTATTAATACGGTATTCTTAAATAAAAACGGTAAGTTTAACGGCAAACTGATTTTTAATAAGGGCAAGAATGTTTTTCTGCGGCAAAAACAATTTCAGTTGATCGAGAAACCGGAATTTGTGCTGAATATGTCCAAAGCCATTGCCTTGGGGAAAATCCATAACCAATTTGTATTCATGCAGCGCATTCGCCGCGAACGCAAAGTTCCGGAAGTTACCGAGCAGGTGCAACGTGTAAAGGAGATTCTGGAAAAACTTCCCGATGCAACTTCGGTAGATAGCGTACGCGGTTATGAAGGCGCCGCGGCCAAAAGTTATTTTTCCGCTTTAAAATACGCCTTTGTACCCGATTGGGCGCAGTTTCCAGGCCGTTCCATGAATCCGCCCAAAAGCAATGTGAACGCGGTGCTCAGTTTTTTGTACACCCTAATTTTGAACCGAGTGGAAGCGGCGCTGGAAACCGTGGGATTGGATCCTTACGTCGGCTTTTTGCACACCATGGAATACGGGAAAACCAGCTTGGCTTTTGACATGATGGAAGAATATCGCGTTCCTCTTTCCGATGCTATTACGGTTTCTTTATTCAATTTGGGTATTTTGAAAGAAGACGATTTCAGAGAAGTTTATTTTAGCCCGGAAGACGATGATTTGCCCTTGGACGTGGAACTGCCGGAAGAGAATGTGAATTATTCGGAACGTAAAATCAGCGGCATTTTATTAACACAAGAAGGCTTGCGCAAAGTTATTCCTTACTTTGAAAAAAAATTGGAAAGTAAACTCATGTACAATCC
>JALVZH010000269.1 GCA_027022105.1 Bacteroidales bacterium
TTGCGCAAATATTATAAGGAATTCCCTTTGGAGACAATAGCTACAACGGCAATCACCGGGATATTTTCGGTGTTTTTTGTTTTCAGCGCTCTTTCGGTTAGTTTCTTTACCATCTTTTTACCGTTTCTCTCTATGGTAACCGTTGCATTTTGTTGGTATAAATCCTGGAAATTGAAAACAAAACTGATTTTGGGTTCTTTACCTTTTCTGCTTTCCCTGTTTTTAAGTTACGGTTTGCCGCCTTTGCTGCCGCCCGAACTGGCAAATGAAATTGTTGAAAGAAAAAACGAAGAAAGTTTTAAAACAGAGAAGTATAAAAACATCACGGTAAAATACAAGGATGACGATTTAAAAGACATTGCATTAAAATTTGCCAAAGTAATTGACAGGGCTAATGCCGTAAGCAGAAATCAGTTAGGGGTATCGCCGGAGGTAAGAGAACTGGTTGTAACCGGAACAGGGCCGGGTGGATTTCATGCCGAATATCCAAACAGAATAGTGGGCAGGATAATCAGTAAAAAATACATGCAAAACTGCGATGACAGCAGTTTTTTGAACAATCCCCGCCTTTTGCCCGGCTTCCCCGATCCGGTAAATGCCATATTGCATGAATACAGCCACCTGTTCGGCACAATTCCGTACCATAAGTGGTATCCGGGAGCCGAAGAAGAGGGCTGGGCCACCTATTCGGCCACACGGTTGTCAAAATTACTGTATAAAGACAACAAAGATTTATGGAGCCCTGCTTATAACTTTGAGGCACAGGCCGATAAAATAACGGAATTAAATTTGTCGGGCAAAGCCGTGGCATGGTCGCATCCCAACGAATTCGGCGGGTTTATTTTGTGGTATCGTCTGGGAAAACAACTGGGATTGCCGGTTCTCTACCGGAAAAGGTGGAGTGTATCGAAACACGACCTGAAAAACGGTTCGCTGTATTATGTCAGCAATCCCGCATATGCTGCAAAAGCGGTGCAAACCTTCGGAAAAGAGAACTTTTTGAAATACGGAAAATTTGCCCCAAAAAAATTCGGAGATATTTACGACAAAACAACTTATTTGTATTTGGCAAAAACCACCGGCATAGACACAAACAGAATCTCGAAGATGTACGATTTAATGAAAGAGAAAAAAATAAATCCTTCCGTACCTTTGCCGGAATAAAAATAATTTTGTCAACCGGAACAGATGTTATTTAATTCGATAGATTTTGCAATTTTTTTACCGGTAGTATTTTTTCTTTACTGGTTTGTTGCAAATAAAAATCTGAAACTTCAAAATGCGCTGATTGTTGCGGCAAGCTATCTGTTTTACGGTTGGTGGGACTGGCGCTTTCTCTCTTTGATTTTATTTAGCACCATTGTTGACTTTTCGGTGGGGCTGGCTCTTAAAAACCGGGAAAATCCCTTAAAAAGAAAGCTGTTGTTATGGACAAGTGTATTTGTCAATCTGGGTTTCCTCGGATTTTTCAAGTATTATAATTTTTTTCTTGAAAATTTTGTAACCGCATTCCGGTTTTTCGGTCATCCGGTAAATCCGCAAGGATTGAACATTGTTTTGCCTGTGGGAATAAGTTTTTACACCTTTCAAACACTGAGTTACAGCATAGATGTTTACAAAAGAAAACTCGAACCCACAAAAAATTTTATTGCCTTTATGGCTTTCGTGAGTTTTTTTCCCCAACTGGTTGCAGGCCCTATTGAGAGGGCAACACACCTGTTGCCGCAGTTTTACAAAAAACGGATATTTGAATATGACAAGGCTGTTGACGGATTAAGACAAATTTTGTGGGGATTGTTCAAAAAAATTGTAATTGCCGACAATGCGGCTCAAATTGCAGATGAAATTTTTAATCATTCGGCAGGTTATTCGGGAAGCACACTGGTTTTGGGCGCACTGTTTTTTGCGTTTCAGATATACGGCGATTTTTCGGGTTATTCCGACATTGCAATAGGAACTTCAAGACTGTTCGGTTTCGACATTATGCAAAATTTCAACTTTCCCTATTTTTCAAGAGATATTGCAGAGTTTTGGCGACGATGGCATATTTCGCTTTCAACATGGTTTCGCGATTATCTGTACATCCCTTTGGGCGGGAGCCGCGGCAACACCTTAATGAAAATCAGGAATACTTTTATCATATTTATTGTCAGCGGGTTTTGGCATGGAGCAAATTGGACATTCATTATATGGGGAGCACTTAATGCGGTTTATTTTCTTCCCCTGTTGTTGCTCAACAAAAACAGAATCAACACAAATACGGTAGCGGAAGGAAGGTATTTGCCAAACCTGAAAGAGTTTTTTCAAATGGGATTTACCTTTGCATTTACGGTTTTTGCCTGGATTTTTTTCAGAGCGGTAAGTGTGGAACACGCCCTGAATTATGTTTCAACCGTTTTTTCAAAATCACTCTTTACCGTTCCTTATTTTACGGGAATCAGACACGGATTGCAAACCTTTGTTTTAATAATAATTTTTATCGTAACCGAATGGTTCGGAAGAAATGACCGGTATGCAATTGAAAAAACAGGATTAACCTGGCCCGGACCTCTGCGGCGTGCCATGTATTACTCTATTGTGATTGCAATATTTTTGTTTATGGGAAAACAACAACAATTCATTTATTTTCAGTTTTAAAGAATCCGGATGAAAAGGTTTGTGAAAAATACCATTTTGTTTGTCGTTGTAAGTATGATGCTTATTTTTACCATAACCTTTACGCTTTTCGTAACGGTAAAAAAGCATGCCGATTTCAGATTAAAGGAACATCCGGTGTATCTTGTGGTCGGTCATTCGCATCCCGAGTGCGCTTTTAACGACAGTTTAATATCCGGCCTGAAAAATATTTCAAAATCGGGTGAAGCCTGTTTTTATTCGTATCAAAAATTAAAAACGGTTTTAAATCAAAATCCTTCCATAAAAACCGTATTTATCGAATTTACAAACAATCAAATAGAAGAAGAGATGGACCGGTGGACATGGGATAACAAGCACATTACCAGGTATCCCGATTTTGTTCCTTTTATGTCGAACCGTGATAAAGCGCTGCTTTTTAAGCATAACGGCGACGGATTTTTAAACCTTGTTTCCATTTCAGCCCGGTATGCGCTTCTGCGGATAGTTACCAACGATTACAATTATGAAAAACAACTTGGCGGGTATCAGTTTTTGGTACAGGATATTACCGATTCCGTTTTAAGGATTTTGAACAAAAAAGAAACGGACAATCATAAAAAACCGGTTACAATTTCCGAAACCAATTTAAACTATTTGTCGGCAATGATACATTACTGCAAACGGCACCATGTTGAACCCGTTTTAATAAGAAGCCCGTTGCACAAAGGTTTTTTCAGGTTTGTTGATGAGCGTGCTTACAAAAATATTCTTAAAAAAAGGTTTTCGGATGTAACCTGGCTGGATTTTTCATCATTCCCAATAAAAGATTCCGGGTTTGCCGATCCGGAACATTTGAATTATAAGGGGGCAAGAGTTTTTTCGCTGTGGTTTAACGAAATATTGAAAAAAGGGCTGTTATCAAAAAGTGATAAAGCCCGGTTCGTCAAAAAGGAAATTTCCGAAAGGGCGCACCGGACAATAAATAATCCGTAACCGTAGTAAGCAATATTTTGCTAACCTGCCGCTGTTACATCACAAATTCCGTTTCACTTGCGGGTGTACGGCAATCCATGTCGCGTCCCCGGTTGCGGTGGTCGGCAATTTCGGCTGAAACCCCTGTCATGCGTCCCAGCAGGAAAATAACAAACCCGATTTTCTGCATTTCGGCATCGGATATTTTTTTGGCAAGATAATCTTTCCACATCAGTTTGAGTGAAATAACAGCTATAACCGCATCAATATTAACGCAATATACATTGGGCGAACCGCCGGCTTCGTACAGTTTTTTCACCAGTTCGTGATAAAAATCCCAAAAAATATTGTCGATGCCGTCGCGTTTGAAATATTTATAAATAAAATCTTCACGCGGGTCGATGTTCACCGGCTTTCCTTTGAAAACGGGATGGTTGATGCAGGGTATCCGTTTGTATTCCGACAGTCCCTGCCGTTTGGCTTCGGCTTTGTATTCCACATAATCCACCGCCACCTTTTTTGCAATTTTTTCCACCGCTTTGTCATCGGTTTTGGCGGGATTTTTCACATTTACGTCTTTGAAAGCGTCCAGCAGGAAGTCAACAGCCTCGAATCCTGCACCTCCGTGTGCCAGCCCCGTATTGGAAAGGAATCCGGCAAAGGCTGTTGAAATGTTGTTCCGTGCGCTTACGCTCTCTTTGGCCCCTTTGGCGCTTATGGTTCCCGGGCCGTTGGTAAGCGTTAACGCCAGCAACGCCTGAAATTCACGCAGCTCGGTTGCATCAGGCTTGCGGTTGAATACCGACCGGAATGCCACTTCGGTAAACGAGGTATCAAAAGCGGAATAACTTCTTCTGTTTCTTATTTTTCGAAGCAGGTCGTTTTCCCCGGCTTTAAGCCCTGCCAGCATCACCATGCGACTTTGGATACCAAGATAGGCCACCATGTTTTCAACCGTATCGCGACTGATTTTTCGCAAGGCAAGCATGGGATAGGCCAATCCCACCAGATAGGCGGCAATAAGGAAAATATCGGGATATTCCACTTTGTGTTTTTCCAGATAAGCAATGGCAAAATTCAACGGTTCGTATTTAATGCCGTTGTTTTCTGTAAACTTAATCAGGTATTTTGCAAAAGGCCCTGCACCGTGCCGGCCTTTGGGAATAATTTTTTCGCCCAAACGGGTGGCCGTTGTTTTGTTAAATCCTTTTGTAAGGTCTTTCACCTCCATTTCCGAAAAGATATCCAGCAAAAAGCGGACATATTTATTCCCGAAACGAAACTGCTCGTGGTCGCCCATCATGCTTACGGCAGCCATCAATGCCTCGTTGGGTGTGGCACCGTTCTTTTCGGCAAATTTTACCGCATCGAAATAGATATCCGCAGATGCACTCAAATAGTTCAAACTCATATTCAGTATGGGTAGTTCTTCTTCATTGGGATGTTTCTTCAGCAGGGCAAAAATCATATTGCTTTCCATGGGGTAATCAACCAAATGGGTGACGGGAATGCCGTGCAGCTCGGTGATTTGTGTTTTGGGATCCATTTTGGAAGCTCCGGAAGCGTTGCGCATGCTTCTGCGCAGATAAACGGCACCCAGTTGCCTGTTAAACTTCCTGATTTCCTTATCGTAAGGCGACATGGCTTTTACCACAGGTATTTGCAGGTGTTTGGGCAGTTTCCAGCCAAAGTCGTTACCAAACCACGGTTTCAGTGTTAAATCGCCTTTTCCTTTGAAATCGGGTTTCATTTTCAGTAATTTATAAACCGATTTCAATGCTTCGGGAATATGTTGAATGGAAACCACCCTGATACCTTTGGCGGTTACCGCATCGGGATGTTCCGGATCGAATGGCGGACTGTTGAAATAGCTGTCGAACCAGCGCTCTTTCGATTCGGCATCGTCGTTGTCTCCGGCCAAAGCACCGGCATGTCCCACCGCACGGGTCAACTGCGATTTCCAGCGGCCGGTAACACAGGCAATAATCGGCTTTGTAAATTCAATCTGCCCCGATTGTATCATATCCAGCGCTGTTTTCTCATAAAAACCGCCCGGTTCCACATAAAGCACCACCGCTTTGGTACGGGGGTCGTTTTCGGCGGCATAAAGAAATTCGGCGGCACCGTACTGGATAATTTTGTCTTTACCGGAACTTACAAGGGTAGTGGTTCCAAATCCGGCTGTTTTCATGTAAGAGGCAATGGTGTTCCCGAAGTTTCCCGAGTTGCTGTGTATGGCTACCGAGCCTTTTACAAGCGATTCGGATGGATTGTCACCGCCAAGTGCACCACCGATACGTACCTTATTCCACGAATCGCCTATTCCCAACGAATTGGCACCGAAAACATCCACCTTGTTAGCCTGGCACAACTCCCTGATTTGAAGCTGGTCGCGCACACTCAGCTTTTCGGTAACAATCACAATTTTTTTCAACTCTTTGTTGTAATGCAACAACTCGGTAACTGCGTGAAATACGGCAGCAGGCGGCAGGTAAATCACGCCCGTATCGAACTTATGATTTGCCATTACATCCGCCAGACGTCCGTAAACGGGAATATTGCCAATGGGGGTTTCCATTACCCCGGGCCTGCCGTACTGAACCCCGGCCACTACATTGCCGCCACTGTAAGCATGCGAAACCGGTGTAACTTTCAAACTTTCGTTTCCCATAATATTCATTACACAAACCCTGGCACTCTTGGGGGCAATATCTTTTAACGAGTGAATACCGGTGAAAAAAGGAAAGGGATTTTTATGCTTTTTCATTTTTCGTTCTTTTTTATTGAGTAAAAAATCAGATTTATTTTACAGGGCCACAGCCTTTTTTTCTTCCTGCATCCAGGTATCTACATCCACGGCATACTGAATGACATCCAGCATGGAACTGTCGTAACCGAAAAATTTATAAGGTATGCCAAGATTATCAAGAATATTAACGGCATAAGAGAAGCCTTTGATAAGGTTAGGCCCTCCCCGGCCCACTACCACATAGATATCGTGTTTACCGTTTTCGTTAATGTGGTCGCGTAGTGCATCGAACATTCCTTTAAAAGTTACAAAAATATCGGTATTGTTGGCTTTGCCGCCGATAATCAGAAGCACATTGGACTGTTGGAACCAGTATTTGTAAACAATACGGGCTATTTGGTACATTTTTTCGTACGGCGGGTTTCCGCCGAAATCGCTGGAGATGGTTGTCCGTTGCGACAGCACCTCTGTGGCGGCACTGTTTGCGCCTCCGCCGAACATAAACGGGGTAATGGTACCTTTGGGGTTGATTACCACCACATCGCTCTGTCCCTGATAGGTACGCAACTGGTTTATCTCCGCCTCAAACTCGCTGAGGTTGGAATGGAATATCTCTTCCGGAAGGTTCAGGCGTTTCCACAAAGGGTTGTCTTTGTCGAATTGGGCTTTGAAATCGCAGGCTACGGGAACGTATTTTCCGTTGCGCTTTTCCATTCTGATGGGATTGAGTTCCAGTGTGGTAAAACCGAAATCGTTATACAGGCACCACAACTTCGGCAGGTATTGCACCAGCGGACTCATAATTTCCCGGGGTGCATTCAGTTCGGCCAATGCATCAATAATATGATAAGCCTTCAGGCCGGTTACCGAATTAAACGACCGGTTGACAATCATATAGGGAGGCAACTCTTCAATATCAACACCACCATGATGTGTTAAGGTAAAACTTGCCCTGCGCGATTGTGTAGAGGTGTTCAAATTAAAATAAATCTCATAATCGGAGGGAATAAATTCTTCAAAAGTAACCCCGTTGGCTCTGATTTTTTCATTATTAAAAACATGTTCGGCAAAATAGAGGTCGTGTTTTGCCTGCATGGCATCCGCTGCCGAATCGACAATGCGTACCAGGCCGGCCTTCCCTTTTTTGCCTACACCACCGTAAAACACAGGCTTAACAACACATTTCCCCCTTTTTTTAATGAGTGATTCAACCTGTTCGAGGGTGGCATTTGAATCGAGAACCTCGGGTACGGGAAACTCGGTAATCTTTAAAATGGGCATCCCGTATTTCATACCGGTAACTTGCATAATGGGTAATTTTTAGTGGTTTGTTTAAGTTTTTAGGGCGTAAAAATAGAAAATTTTTTCGGAACTGCTCATTTTCAATGCCAATAAACCAAAGGATGTTTACTTTTGCACAAATTTGATAGATAACAATAAAAAACAAGAAAAAAGATGAAACTGTCGTACAATTGGCTTAAGGAATACATTGAGATTGACGTAACACCGGAACAACTGTCGGCCATACTTACCGACATCGGTTTGGAAGTGGAAGGTCTGGAAAAAGTTCAATCTGTTAAAGGCGGATTGCAGGGACTTGTTATCGGAGAGGTAAAAACCTGCGAGAAACATCCCAATGCCGACAAACTGAGTGTGACCACGGTGGATATCGGCGGTGAAATATTGCCTATTGTTTGCGGTGCACCCAATGTAGCCGAAGGTCAAAAGGTTGTTGTTGCGACAGTAGGAACCGTGCTCTATTCAGGAGAAGAATCTTTCAAGATAAAAAAGTCGAAAATCCGGGGTGAAGTTTCGCAGGGAATGATTTGTGCCGAAGATGAGATAGGGCTTGGAACTTCCCACGACGGCATTATGGTGCTTCCCGATACGGTTAAACCCGGTACCCCTGCCGCCGAATTTTTCAAAGTGGAAGAAGATTGGGTTTATGAAATAGGCTTAACACCCAACCGCTCGGATGCCGCATCGCACATAGGCTCGGCCCGCGACCTGGTGGCAGGACTCAACCGCTATTTCAACACGGATAAATACCGTTTACAGATTCCTTCGGTGGACGATTTCAAGATTGACAACACCTCGCTGGACATTGAAGTGGTGGTGGAGGATACCGGAGCCTGCCCGCGCTATTCGGGAGTTACCATTAGCGGCATTGAAGTAAAAGAATCGCCGCAATGGCTGAAAAACAGGCTAAACAGTATAGGACTACGGCCCATCAACAATGTGGTGGATATTACCAATTTTGTATTGCACGAAACCGGCCAGCCGCTGCACGCTTTTGATGCGGCCAAAATAACCGGAAACAAAGTGGTGATACGTAAACCTGCCCCCGATACTGAATTTGTTACCCTCGACGAGCAAACCCGAAAGCTGGACGTTAACGATTTGATGATTTGCAACGAAGATGCCGAAATGTGTATTGCAGGTGTATTTGGCGGTGCCGAATCGGGAGTTACCGAAAAGACGACAGCCCTGTTTCTGGAAAGCGCCTATTTCGACCCCAAACACATCCGTAAAACTTCCAAACGCCACGCATTACAAACCGATGCTTCGTTCCGTTTTGAGCGTGGTGCCGACCCAAACATTACCGTTTATGCACTGAAAAGAGCCGCCCTGCTTATTAAAGAACTTGCCGGAGGACAAATATCATCGGAAATTAAAGATGTTTACTCAAACCCCGTTGAAAAATGGGAGATTGAGGTCAATTATAAAAATGTGGACCGCCTTATAGGAAACAGCATTGACAGGGAGATTACGAAAAAAATCATCACCGACCTGGAGATGGAAATCATTGAAGAAAGTGAAGAGGGACTTCGTTTGCGTATCCCCACTTTTAAAGTGGATGTTACCCGCGAGGTGGATGTGATTGAAGAGATTCTGAGAATATACGGATACAACAATGTAAATACCGACAACAAAATACATTCATCCGTAAGCCTCCGTCCCAGACCTGATTCCGAAAAGGTTCAAAATCTTGTTTCCGATTATCTTGTGGCACGGGGTTTTACCGAGATGATGAATAACTCGCTCACCCAATCGGAATTATACCGGAAAAACAAGATGTTTGATGAGCAACAAAACGTAATGCTGCTGAACCCGTTAAGCAAAGACCTGGATACTTTGCGTCAAACCCTGCTTTTCGGCGGACTGGAGGTAATTAACTACAACCGGAACCGGAAAATTTTCGACCTGAAACTTTTTGAATTCGGAAAAATTTACCGGAAAAATGCGGATTACCACAAAGCCAAAGGTGCCGATAACTATTATGAAGAGAAACAACTGGCAATATTTGTAACGGGCAATACAGAACCTGAAAACTGGAATACAAAACCTTCCAAAGCCGATTTTTATTTTGTCAAAGCACATCTGGAATCCGTTTTTAATAAAACCGGTATCAACCGGAAGCTGATTTCAATCGAGGAATTTTCGGATGACAACCATAGCTATGCTCTGCGCTATATGCTGAATAATAAAGAGATAGCCACAGTCGGCGCGCTCACCGGACAGCTTTTAAAATCTTTCGACATAAAACAGGAGGTTTTTACAGCCACCATCCGCTGGGATTATCTTTTGGAAAACCTGAATCCGGATGACATCCGGTATGTGGCCGTTCCCAAATTCCCTGCTGTTCGTCGCGACCTGGCCCTGGTAATTGATAAAAACGTAACCTTTGACAAACTGAAACGGATAGCTTTCGAAACCGAACGGAACCTTTTGCAATCGACAGGTATTTTTGATGTTTACGAGGGTGATAAAATTCCTGAGGGGAAAAAATCATATGCGCTCTCGTTTATTTTGCAAGACAAACAGAAAACACTTACCGACAAGGTTATTGATAAAACCATGAACAGGCTGATTAAAGCATACGAAGAAAAGGCCGGTGCGGTGCTAAGATAAATTTATTCAACGATTTTCACTTCCGTATAAAGTAAGAATCTGCTATTCTACGTTGGTTGGTTCATTCCTTTTTTTATATCTTTGGAAGGAATTTGGACACCCATGAAAACAACCAACTCACACGACAAATACTTCAAAGAGGTATTTTCCAAAAAGGAAGAAGCCACCGCTTTTCTTAAAGGAAGCCTGCCGAAAGAACTGGTAAGGAATATTAACTTCGATTCTTTGGCACCACTAAAAGATTCCTATATAGATGAGGAACTTAAAGAAAACTTTTCCGATTTGGTGTTTACCTGCAAATACAAAGGAAAGAAAGAAATTAAAATCGCACTGCTTTTTGAACACAAAAGTAAACCGGTACAGTATCCGCACTTTCAGCTTTTGAAATATCTGATAAAATTGTGGGATGCCGATTTAAAACAGAAAAGAAAACCTGTTCCGGTGATTCCAATTATCTTTTATCACGGAAAAGAAAGGTGGGACAAGAAGCGGCTTGAAGAATATTTTGAAGATATTGACAAACAACTTTTACCGTTCTTACCTTCGTTTGACTACCACCTTGAAGACCTCTCGCAATACACCGATGAAGAGATAGCACAACGTTACAACGAAATAAAAACCCGTACGGCACTGTTGTTGATGAAAAATATTTTCAACGAACAGTTGCTTCTCAATAAAGTTCGTATTATCTTTGTGGAAGGAAAAAGGATAATTAACGAAGAAACGGGAGAACAATTTTTTACGGCAACTTTTTACTATTTGTTCAGTAACATTGAAAAAGGATACAAAGAGATAACCAAAGAAATAGAAACCATAACCGAAAAAGGAGGAGACATAGCCATGACCATAGCAATGCAACTTGAAGAAAGGGGAAGAAAACAAGGATTGAAAGAAGGATTACAAAAAGGATTGCAAAAAGGATTGCAAAAAGGAAAATACGAAAACCAAAAAGAAACGGTTGTCAAACTGTTTACAAAAGCAGGATTTACCGTGGATGAAATTGCAGAATATCTTGATCTGGATAAAGACTTTGTGAAAAAGATTCTTAAAGAGGCTAAATTAATAACAAAATAACCTGTCAGAGGCGGAACGTTAACGTTAAAGTCAAAGAGAAACCGGTTATAAACAAGATGGTTGAAAAGATTTCTTGCAATTGAGCATTGTCAATTCATCAACCCGCAAACAGTCTTTTTCAGGTTGAAAATTAAAAAAAGGTGGTATTCGGTATCTTTTTAATAAATCTGCCAAAACAAATAAAAACAGCCGGCAAAACCACCGGCTGTCATCCTGAAATTCCAAATATAAAAAATCAAGCTCTTTTATTTTTGCAGGGATTATGTTTACGGATGTGAGAAAATATATGACGGAGCAGCTATCTGATGACATCCTGCACACATTGAAAGTTTTCCGCGCATATCGGTTTGGGTGGTATCAGGGAGCATTCCGTTAAAGTTTACATTGTAGTCGTTTGAGGCATTGTACGGCATCATTATATATTCGTAATCACCACCTTCGGTATAATAACCAGCCTTATGTTTTACCATTGCAAAAGTAACCTGCAATTGTCCTTTTGTACCGTCCGGATTCATCATATAGGTATGCTTGGTAAAGATAGTCCCCACTTTTATCGGATCGTCGTTTTTCGCAAGATTTGTAAAAATATCACGAAAGGTAGAGTCGGGCGACAGAGGTTGCCCGTTATGCGCAACAGTGGCATCACCGTAAGGTTTCCCCGTAATGTTCAAATCCATACTGTTTTTTGCATTGTTCAAATCCGATTGCGTAAGTGTGTATCCCGTATCGATCGGTTCGTTGTTATCTTTTTTACAACTGCTGAAAGTGATTCCGAAAATGGCCAGTGCCGTTAATAAATAAACTGTTTTTTTCATTTTTTTAAAACTATTTTTTTGTGAAACATGCACAAAAGTAGTTAGTGACCCCTCGCAAAAAACAATACAGGGTTTCTTTAACCAATCTTTAACAGAACAGTGTTAGTAGGTTGTTAAATATGGGGGATATGGTAATTTATATTAACAACCATTCCAATGTTTGTTTTATAACAAAAGCAGGAACCTTATGAGCAGTCAATCTGTATTTTGAAAGTTGTTGTATATTTCGGTTTTCACCGTTTTAAAAAATCAAGGTAGGCCAAAACCAGCCTCAACTCCCCGAAGCTAACTCCCTCGCCCAGTGCCTCTTTTGCCTCTTTCAATCCAGATTCTTCATGTTGTTCAAACCATTCCTTAATTATTGATACCTTTTCCTCTGGTATGAGTTCCTCAATTTTAATCTCGCCCTTTTTTACATATTCGGCAAGATGACCCTCTATGGTTGAAAGAACAAATCCCCTCTCTTCGGCTATTTGAGCAATGGATTTTCCGGATTTCCACATCTCAAAACTGATTTCACGGGTGTTTTTTTTCTTCTCTTTTTCTTTTCCTTTGTACGGTTCAATACCTTTGGCAGTACAATATTCAAGAATCAATTCCAATATCTCGTCGCCGTAACCGGCAATCCTTTTTTTACCCAGGCCGTGAACCTCTTTCAGTGCTTTTTTTGTTCCGGGCAACATATTGCTCAAATCTCTCAAAGCGTGTAACGTAAGAATCATATATACCTCTTTGCCGGTTTCTTCGGCTTTTTCATTACGCCACAACTTCAGCCTGTTGTAAAGCCCGGGATGTTTTATCTCTTCGGGATCAACTATTTCGGTTTCCCTCTTCTTCTTTGCCCGTTTTTTTGACGGTTTGGTTTCCTCAAGCGATGCTCTGGCTACGGCATGCAGATACTGCTCCGTATCGAAACCGTCGAAAACAGCTTCGAGGCATTTTTTCTTAAACCATACAATATTGAACAGTTCGTCAACAACCTTTTTTATTTTCCTTTTGGCTTCCCTGTTATCGGTATCGTAACCGGCTTCATCCATTTTGTCGGTTATCAAAAGTTCCAATTGGTCGAAAAAGTAACGGGCGCCCTTTTTTATCCGCTCCTGAAGATGTTCGTTTTCTTTTACATCGGGGATATCACGAAGCAGACCATCCACCTGAATCATAAATTTTTCCGATACTCCGGTAATCTTTTCCTTTGTTTCGGCAGCCATTTGCCTGAGAACCTGCAATATATTTCCGTGTACCGTGGTGCCAAAACCGTTTACAACTTTGGCTGCCGTATAAATCTGCTTCAGAAGTCGTTCAAAATTAAAAAGTTCATGAATCAGTTGACGCTGATATTCTCTTTGAGCTTTTATCAATTGATCCTTGTCCGGATGGTTCGTTTCAAATCCACGACTGTACTCATCAATAGTTTCGTCGGTTTTTATACTTGAATACCTCACCGGGGTTTTTAGCACCAACCCCTCCAGCGTACGGCAACGGCTCAGTGCCACATATACCTGTCCGTGGGCAAATGCCGCTTCCGAATCGATAATGGCTTTTTCAAAAGTAAGTCCCTGGCTTTTGTGAATGGTAATGGCCCATGCGGTTTTTAACGGCAATTGGATAAATCTTCCCTCTTCTTTCTCTTTTATCTCTTTGGTCTCTTCATCCAGGGTGTATTTCATCTTTTGCCAAACCAAAGGTTCTACCACTATCGGCTCATCCTCTCCCTGACATTTTACCTTTACCCAGTCGTCGCTCAAACCGACCACCGTACCTATTTTTCCGTTGTAATAAAGCTTTTCGTGTCCGGGATCGTTTTTCACAAACATCACCTGGGCTCCCTTTTTCAGAACCAGGTCATAATCGGTAGGATATATGTTTTCGGTAAAATTACCCGTAACATTTGCCGTGTACCTGCGCTCTTTTCCCGGCAGGGCTTTCAGCTTTGCTTCATTAATTTGCTTTGCTTTGTAGTTGTGCGTGGTAAGAATAATGTACCCCTCTTCATCTTTCGGTTCAAAACCGGGTTTGTAATGCGCATTGAGTTTTTCCAGCCCTTCACGGGTTAACTTTTTGTCGCGAATGGCATTGAGCAAATTGAGAAATTCCTCTTCCTTTTGCCGGTAAACATGCTGCAACTCGATGGTGATGTACTCGCTCTTTTTCAGTGCCAGACTACTGAAAAACCATGGCGTTTCGTAAAGGTGTTTGATAACGCCCCATTCCTCATCTTTGTGCACCGGAGGCAACTGCTGCAGGTCGCCTATCATGAGCAGTTGCACGCCGCCAAAGGGCTGTTCGTTATAACGAAAACGTCTTAAAACCCTGTCGATACCATCCAGTAAGTCGGCACGAACCATGCTGATTTCATCAATAATAAGCAGCTCCAAACTCCGGATAATGTTTCGCTTTTCGGTGTTAAAACGGTGTAAATGGGCATCCTGTGCAATCATGTCGTCGGGCAGTTGCGGCCCGAAAGACAATTGAAAAAACGAGTGAATGGTAACCCCTTCGGCATTGATGGCCGCCACTCCCGTAGGTGCAACAACCACCATCCGCTTGGGCAGATTTGCCCGCAGATAACGCAAAAAGGTAGTTTTTCCGGTTCCGGCTTTACCCGTCAGAAAAATATTTTTGCCCGTTGACCTTACAAAATCATAGGCTAATTGAAGTCGTGTATTATTTTCGAAATCCATTCATTGTTGAAAAGCATAAAAATACAACTTTTTTTAAGCGGTTTGCTTTTCAACAATATTGTAAATGGCATTTATTTTATCCCTGTATTTTTCCTGGATAAATTTTCGCTTCAACTTCAGGTTAGCGGTAATTTCTCCGGTTTCGATACTCCACTGGTGGTCAAGCAGCTCAAACTTCTTAATCTTTTCGGTATCGCCAAAGAAAGAGTTGTAATGCGCTATTTCCTTTTTGAACCTTTTGATTATTTCAGGGTTTCTAATTATCTCTTCGTTGCTGCTGTATTTAATATCTTTTATCTGACAATAATTTTTCAGATACTCGAAATCGGGAACAATAAGTGCGGCTGCAAACTTCTGGTTTTCGCCCACAACCATTATCTCTTCTATGAAAGGTGACTCTTTAAACCGGTTTTCGATAAGTGCCGGTGAGATGTATTTACCCATGGAAGTTTTAAAAATCTCTTTCACCCTTCCGGTAATTTTAAGCATGCCGTCTTTATCAATAACACCCACATCTCCGGTATGGAGCCATCCGTCCACAATGGTTTCGGCAGTCATTTCCGGTGCTTTAAAGTAGCCTTTCATCACGTTGGGACCTTTAACCAGTATTTCACCCTCGTCGGAGATTTTAACCTGAACATTCTTCAACGGCGGCCCTACGGTGCCTATTTTGCGCTCCCCTTTTTTAAAGGTATTAACGGCAATAACAGGTGATGTTTCGGTCATTCCGTATCCCTCAATAAGTGGAATGCCGGCGGCATTGAAAATACGTGCCAGCCTGGGCTGCAGGGCAGCACCGCCCGAAACTACGGCACGCATGTTTCCTCCCAAAGCCTCACGCCATTTGGAAAATATAATGCCGTCAACAAATTTAAGTTGTGCCCGCAGCCACCATGAATTGCCGTCATACTCGTATTTTTCGCCCAATTTCACGGCATAAAAGAAAAGCTGACGGGCTACACCTTTGAGGGTCCGGCCCTTCGCCATTATTTTATCATACACTTTTTCCAAAAGACGGGGAACCGTAGTCAAAACATGGGGCTTTACCTCTCTTATATTATCAGCAATGGTTCCCATATTTTCTGCATAATAGATGGAAACACCGAGGTACATCAAAACATAAATGTTTGTACGTTCGTACACATGGCAGAGCGGAAGATAACTTACCGCCCGGCAGGTCTCATCCACCGGAAAAATATGATGAAGATTCATCACATTGCTTAAAATATTGGTATGCGACAGCATCACTCCTTTGGGATAGCCTGTTGTTCCCGAAGTGTAAATTATGGTAGCCACATCATCGGGTTGCACCTCTTTTTTGCTTTGTTCCAAGGTCTCACGATCGGCATTTTCTCTCCCCAAATCAATTAATTCCTGCAAGTGCGGAATCTCGTCAATATGCTTGAAAGTGTAAAGCCCTTTTACGTTCTTTATATCGGGAACAATGTGTTTTATTTTGCGATACAACTCCTTGCCCGAAACAAAAATGTATTTTACCTCCGAATGTTCCAGAATGTAACGGTAATCCGATTCGCTAATGGTTGGATAAACGGGAACATGAACAGCACCTATCTGCAAAATGGCATGATCTATCATGTTCCATTCGGGGCGGTTGGGCGATATGGTTGCTATTTTGTCGCCTTTTTGTATCCCCAGCTTCATCAGGCCGTAGCTGATGTTGTCAACGGCTTCTCTAATCTCTTTAATGCTGTATTTTACCCATTTTTTGTTTTCCTTTCCGGCAAGCACATCTTCTTTTGGCTTGAAAGTCTTTTCGTAATGTTCAAGAATGTCAAAGAGTCGGGTTATTTCCATGATATTTCTATTTAATTAGACAAAAAAGCAGGCAAAGATAAGCAATTTTATAAATTTCTAAACACCTGAATATTTGGTAATTACATTTTATTACCTGTATTAATTAAAGTTTTGTTTAATTCTTATCAGGGCAGCCGGGTTTATAGTTGCATGCCATCAGGTGTCGCAATGTACCACTCTTATCCCTGCCGCTGTTTCCATTCTTTATTCTAATATCTTATGTCGGATATCTTAAATCATTTTACAACAATTTACCGGTTCCCTATTAAAATCTATCCGGCCCGGAGCAAAAACTATTTTAAAAAAAAGTGTACTTTAGCAGCTTGTTTAAGGTAGGTAATGGGGATCAACTTTAATTACATTCGTATCAGAAAAAATTCCGGTAACATACCGGTAAAAAATATTTTATTTATCATATTTCTGGGAATCTTTTTCATGTGCCCTTTTATTTTAAAAGCGCAACAAAACTCTATACAGACAGTTGACCATTTTGTGGTTAAAAACGAATCCATTGCATCTGCCATTGAGAAACTCTCCATAAAAACCGGAATGAATTTTTCTTTTAACGCCGGAGATAAAGCATTAAAGAAAAAAATAAATTATCAGGTAGAAAACAAAACCGTTTCTTCAATACTAAACGAAATACTTAACCCGATAAACCGCTCATTTAAACAGATAGGAACGCAAATCGTAATTTTCAAACCCGAAACACCACTTGTTAATCCGGCGAAAAATACTGCCGGGAAGAAAAACACCGATTCAGCAGCGGAGATATCACCTCTTCTAATTGCAAAAACAGAACGGAAAATCCCGGTTACCGATACAATCATAATTACCGATACACTTATGCTTCGCGATACGGTTATTTTGCGTGACACCATTATACGGACAGATACATTAATTAAAAGGGATACGGTTTTTGTTACAAAAAAGAAAAACAAAAGAAAAAAACAGAAATCTTTTCCTACGGACTATTTCAACCGGCAGGAGAGCAGGGAATCGGGCTGGTCGGCAACCTTATATCTTTCACCTCTTTTAACCACTTTCACCTTTACCGGTGAAGAAAAACCCCTTTCATTAAGAAGTATCCTGGCAGGTTCTTCCGTTTCAAAACTGAGTAATAACTGGGAGTTCTCATTCTCGGTTCAATTTACAAACTTTGCCAACCGTTTTAATTACGCCAAAACCACAACCGAAGGAGGGTACTATGAGCCGGATACAGTAGATGCCTACTACACAATTGTCGATAACGACACCAATTGGTTTTATGTAACTGACTCAACCTGGCTTCCCCTTAAAACCTACGAAACCGTTTATGAAAAGACCAACAGAATCGGTTATCTTGATGTTTCCGTTCAAAGCGCTTATACATTTTATAAAACGGAAAAATTCAGACTACATATTTCGGGCGGGGTGCAATCGTCGTTTCCGGTTTATACCGACGGTTTGTATGCCGAAGACAAATCATCGGGTAAATGGCTCGATTTTGCCGACCTCACATTTGCATCTCCCCTGATTTCCGTTGTTGCGGGAGGAGGATTAAAATACCGATTGAACAGAAACTTTGATTTCAGCGGAAACCTTTTTTATACTTACTATTTCGGTTCGGTCATAACCAATCCCGTTAAAACCATAAAAACAGATTATCTGGGACTTAAACTGGGCATTGCATATTATTTTAAATGAAAAAACAAAAACATGATATTGCTTCTCCGGTCTCTTTTTGTAAAAGAGCAGGAATGATATTACTGTTTTTATTCATCTTTTTTTCTCATGATTTACTGGCTCAAAATCTGGTTTATGTTGGTGGAACATTGCAGGGCAACCGCTTTTGGAGCAACGATTCAATTTATGTTGTTTTTCAAGACTTAAGAATTGCCGACAGTGCCTCCCTTACCATTGAACCCGGCGCACTGGTAAAAGTGGTTCAGGGACGAGGCATTACGGTTAACGGAATTTTAAGAGCCGGTAATCCTGATAATACCATCGATACGGTTAGATTCAGTGCCAACTCACAAAAAGGCATTGCGGCCTGGCGCTGGAAAGGTATTGTTTTTCAGAATTGTACATACAACGACAGCTCTTACGTGTTTTATGCCGAAATTAAAGATGCGGAAACAGCCATTGAATTAAACGGGTGCAACGGTATTGAAATCAGCGGATGCGAAATAACCGGAAATCAAAATAGTGGTATAGCTATTTTTAACAGTGTCCGGTGTAAAATTTCAAACTGCGATATTACCGGTAACTATACAGGTATCGAAATGAATGCCTCGCTGCTGCACAAAGCATCTGACAATATAATTGAGAATAACTTTTTGCAGAATGAAAATTACAATATTTACATGTACCGCCAGATGGGCGGAATAATGAACAATAATGTTGTTTCGTATAACCTGTTACAAAACTCAAATAACGGACTATGGATTGATAATGAAGGTGATGCGGGTGTTGAAAAGAATGATGTCGAAAAAAATATCTTTATAAACAACGGGGGTAATGCCGGGTACGCCGTTTTTATTTCCAACGATTCTACCAATGTAATTGATAATATTTTCTGGAAAAACAACATTGCGGTATTTTGCGAACAGAATATTACAGATGTAAATATAATCGGAAACAGTTTTTACCAAAACCACACGGGAATTATTTTGGGGCGACAGAGTTTCGGGTATTCCATTCATCAAAACACATTTTCTTCACAACTATTCAGAACGGTTATTTTCAGAGAGTTGACGCAGAATCAATTTACCTTTAACAATATTATTTGTATTGATACATTGTTCAGGCAAATTGAAAACGAAACCAATGAAGACGGCTCGGTGAGCAATAATTTTTGGAATACCGGCAGCGACAGTATTATCAAACAACTTATTTGGGATAACAATGACAATCCTGCACTGGGAAAACTGGAATATCTTCCTTTTTTAGCCGACCCTGATACCAACGCACCACCCGCTCCGCCTTTAAATGCAAAAAAACAATGGGTTAATGATAAAGTAAGGGTATCGTGGAAAAAAGGAAAAGAAAAAGATTTAAAGGGTTACAGGTTGTATTATGGCGATTTTCGCCACTATCATTTTGACAACATGCAATTGGCCGGAAAAGATACGGTCTATACCATTGACAATATTGATTTTAACGAAACAATTGCCGTAACAACAGTGGATAACAACGATACGGTTGCCGTCCCCATGCTTGCCGCCCACGAAAGTCCTTATGCCATGGCGGAGGCCTTTCCGTATGCAGGTGGAGAAAAGATTATTTGCAGATTTCACAATTCGGTAACCTTAAGCAACAGCACCGTTCCTTATTCTTATCAGCAAATAATTTGGAGAACTAACGGCGACGGACAATTCAACGACAGCACCATTTTACATCCCGTGTACTATCCCGGTCAGAATGATATTGACGGCGGCAAAGTAATGTTAACCATCCGGGTTCTCGGTTCAGACGATACCCTGCATTCCGATTCGTTTATGCTTTATATTTACGACGATCCGGTTTCCGTAGCAGGTTCCGACAAAGTGATTTCCGAAAACGATACCCTTTTCCTGTCGGAAGCTGTTGCCGAAAACTACCAACACGTCCAATGGATTACTTCGGGAGACGGTTATTTTGGTAATGACTCTGTTGTAAATACTTACTATGTTCCCGGAACCGAAGATAAAATTAACGGGCAGGTAACCTTGTCGTTTTTTGTCTATTCGCTTTGTGGTTATGCTGTCGATACTTTATCGGTATCTTTATTGCCCGAATATTCGCTCGAAGGTTCTGTACGGTTAAACAATTCGGATTTTGGTAATGCCGTAATTCTCGCCGTTGACCCCGGTGATTCGGCTTTTCGTTCGGAAAACATTGCTTATTCCCAACCTGACGGACGCTTTTTCTATCCGGGATTGCTTGAAGGAAATTATTACCTTTATGCTGTTCCCGATACCGCTTTACGTGAAGCGTTTCCCACCTATTATGCTGAAAATCTGTTTTGGCAACAGGCTTATCTGCTGCCGTTTAATGCAATTACAAAAGATGTGGACATACAAATGATTCCCGATAACATATTGTTGCCTGAAGGGGAAGGAAGCATATCCGGACATTTTG
Source organism: Bacteroidales bacterium (assembly GCA_027022105.1). Taxonomy (GTDB): domain Bacteria; phylum Bacteroidota; class Bacteroidia; order Bacteroidales; family F082; genus Sulfidibacterium. The sequence goes on from JALVZH010000269.1 coordinate 20,739, forward strand.
ATTTTCCGTCCGGTTCAAAAAGATTTTCTTCTTATTTCTATAAATGGTTTGCCTCTTCCGGTGAAAAAATCTCATCGAAAAACGGATTACCAAATGTAACGGTTTTGCTTTTGTCACCAAATAAAGGGCACCCGCTGAAATACACATTAACCGACCAAAATGGTGATTTTTCCTTTAACCGGTTACCCTATGGCCGTTTTCTTCTTAAAGTTGAAATTCCGGGGTGTTCGGTCCAATCGCAATATATTTCCATAACTCCGCAGAACAAAACCGTTTCGGGAATTATCATTACACTCTCAGGGAAAAACATTTCTATTACCAATAATAAAAAAAATACAGATACCGATAACATAATTCTTTACCCCATTCCGGCAAAAGATAATCTGACTGTTTATTGGGGGCCGGATGTAGAATCGGGAACATATTATTATTATATTTTTAATACACAGGGCGTAGAGATGTTGTCTGGAAAAATGAAAGTAACAGTAGATCAAAAAACAAACAGAATATCAGAATTGAATGAATTAAGCCCCGGAATCTATTTTATTCACATTTTTGGAAATAAAACCAACAAAAGCTTTTCATTGGTTATTAAATAATTGGAACACTGACTTTTCTTATCAAGAATTATTTTCTAAAGTTTTTTATTTTTAAGTAAAAAGAGATCCCCTTGTTTTTGTTTTTAATAAAAGTATAAAAAATTATATATTTGCGCAAAAATTTGGTTGGGGTTATACATTTTGTCAGCTAATCACGTGAACAAAAGTATTTTAAGATAAAATTTTAAAAGAAAGCCTGATCAGTTTCCTTTCCGGGCTTTCTTTGCGTTCTTACAGATAAAAAGGAAACATCGTTCTTTAGAAAACACATTATTAAATTTAAATTATTATTAACAAATTCAGTTATTATGAGTAAAATTACAAAGTTTTTCTCTCTGACATTGGTTTTTCTGATGTCGGCTGCTTTTGTGTATGCTCAGGATTTTTCGCACATGACTCCAAAGGAGCGTGCCATGGCAAACACAGTTCAGCAGCATCCAACTGCTCCGGGACAGGTAATGTCCCCTACGGCTGCAACGCCGATCTCTACTTACCCTTTCGACATTGATTTCGAAGGGGGTGCTTTTCCTGCCGAAATTGAAGCTACAGCCGAAGCAAATGCCAATATTGGTGTTTCTGCCGATGCTGCCAATGCTTCATCATTCGGAGCAATGCTGGAAGGAAATACCTATTCGGGCTGGTATTACCCCTATAGCACGGGTGACCAGGCTTTCGGGAATTCCCCCACGCACGTTGCATCGATGAACATGGAGATTCATCCCGATGCAGGTGCTGCAGGCATGATGTTCCTTACTTTCGACTTAAGGCAGAATTATTCTTTTAACAAAAACTATTCATGGTTCAGGGTAACCGTTGATGGGACTCCGATTCCTGATGTAGATGGAAACATCTACCATCAGCCTTCGACACCCGAATCAGACGATTGGGCTACGATTACTTATGATCTGTCGCCATACCAGGGAGCCAACTTCCAGTTGGTAATGCAGACAGCCAATAAATACTATTACCACTACTATCAGGGTGGTGACGTGGCTATGATTGATAATATTCATTTTGAGTATATTGCCATAGGTACCATTGAGGGACATGTATATTCCAACGGTGCACCGGTTCAGGGTGCCCATGTAGGTATTGTCGGTTTAAATGAGATTACCACCGATGCAAGCGGTTTTTATCAGTTTGCCAATATTCTCACCGGCGATTACGACATGTACGCCTTTATGGACGGAATGAATATTGATTCGGCTTTCGTAACACTGAACGCCGGACAAACACTAACCCAGGATTTCAACCTGTCTCCTCCGATTATGATTATCAGTCCGCTGAGTTTTACCGAGACATTGAACCCTGAAGAATATTTTAGCACCTTCCAGGGCATTCAAAATGCGGGTAACGGTGGATTGTACTGGAGTGCATCCATTCAGTATCCTACCACCAATGCAGTAAATACGGGCACAATACCTGCTGCACCCGACATGAGCGTCAGCACTCCTCTGTCGCAAGACGGCATGCTGCTGACCACACCCGGAACACCTGCCGGTTCACGTGTTGACTGCCCTTCGGGAACCGTGTGGGGTAATCCCGCAGTTAACTACACCAATGCCTATACCAGCGACGACGGAGCAGGCTATGTTTGCTACCAAAGCTACAGTGCCGGAGCTGATTTTCAGTCGGTAACTTTTTACTTTGTAGCATTACCATCTGTTCCTGC
>JALVZH010000270.1 GCA_027022105.1 Bacteroidales bacterium
AAATAATTATGAAATTCTTCACAAATATAGAAAAGCTTTTGCTACCGTCAAAATAATAACCCCTAAATTTTTACTTTTGCACAAAATTAAAAATTTCATCCTGAGTTGATTCAGGAGTAAAAAATACAAACAAATGAAAAAGACAGCACTGAATGCCATGCACCGCGCCATGGGAGCCAAAATGGTTGAATTTGCAGGTTTTGACATGCCTGTACAATTTGAAGGTATCAACATCGAACACGAAACCGTAAGAAAAAAACTGGGGGTTTTTGATGTTTCGCACATGGGAGAGTTTTGGGTGGAAGGGCCCGGAGCCTTCGAGCTGGGTCAAAAACTCACCACCAACGATGTTGCGGCTCTGTACGACGGCAAGGTGCAATACAGTTGCTTTCCCAACGGCAACGGCGGCATTGTTGACGACCTTTTGGTCTATCGTTTTGCAGCAGACAAATACCTGCTGGTGGTCAATGCTTCCAATATTGAAAAGGACTGGAACCATGTAAACAAACACAACGATACGGGCGCCAGGCTCACCAATGCCTCCGACGATATTTCCCAACTGGCCGTGCAGGGACCGCTTGCCCTTAAAGCCATGCAAAAGCTTACTTCCGAACCGGTGGAAGAGATGGAATATTATACTTTTAAGGTTATTGAGTTTGCCGGCGAGCCCGACATTATCTTTTCCACAACAGGATATACCGGCTCGGGCGGCTGCGAGATTTATATGCCCAACGAGAAAGCCGAAAAAATTTACAAAGCGGTATTGGAAGCAGGCGAAGAGTACGGCATTAAACCCATTGGCCTCGGAGCACGCGACACACTGCGCCTCGAATCCGGTTTTTGCCTGTACGGCAACGATATTGACGACACCACTTCCCCCATTGCCGCAGGTTTGGGATGGATTACCAAATTTGTTGACGGTAACGATTTTATCGACCGCCAGCGTTTTGAAGAACAGAAAGTCAACGGCGTTCCCCGCCGCCTGAAAGGATTTGTTTTAGAAGACAGAGGTGTTCCGCGCCACGGATACGACATTGTTGATGCCGAAGGAAATGTAATAGGAAACGTTACCTCGGGAACCATGTCGCCCATGCTGCACAAAGGCATCGGAATGGGGTATATTGACAAACCGTACTGGAAAGAGGGAAGTGAAATATATATCCGTGTAAGAAATAAGGATTTGAAGGCTGTTGTAACAAGGCCTCCGTTTTATAAAGGGTAAGCTGGCGGTTTATTAATATAAAATTTCAGATCTTTTTAATAATACGCCTGATATGGTTGTTTTTTATATTTACAACTAATATAGATGTAACCGAAATAGCACTAATAAATATTTGGCAAGATAAAAAGCTTTAGCCAATGGCGGAAAACAAGAACATAGAAGTAATTTTATCTCCGGGATTGTTTACTAACATATCGTCCCCGAAGCCCTATGTTGTGGTTGTTGTGGATATTTTTCGTGCCACCACCTCCATTTGTGCCGCTTTGGATTACGGTGTTAAGGCCATTATTCCCGTAAAAAGAATCAGGCATGCCCGTTTTCTGAAACGGCTGGGCTATACGGTAGCTGCCGAGCGGGGGGGTCACAAAGTGCGGTTTGCACACCTCGGCAATTCCGCCACTGCCTTTTTCAAACCGGAATTTAAAGGAAAAGAGATTGTTTATTCCACCACCAACGGCACCAAAGCCATCCGCAAAGCTTCCGGTGCCAAAAACATCATTATCGGCTCGTTTGTCAACCTGAGTGCCGTAGCCCGGTGGCTCGACCGGTATGGGGAAAACGTGGTAATCTTTTGTGCGGGGTGGAAAAACAAGGTAAACATGGAAGATACACTTTTTGCCGGTGCACTGTCGGATATGTTGATTAACAAATACGGTTTTACCACAAACGACGATTCAGCAAAATTGGCCATTGACCAGTGGAAAATGGCAAAAGACGACCTGATTGGATACATTGAACAATCGTCGCACCGCAGACGGTTGCGTCACCTTGTGGATGACGAACTGCTGCAATACACCTTTTCAATTGACAAAAGTAATGTAGTTCCTGTACTAAAAGGATATAAAGTAGTACCGGATAATCCGAAGGATTAATTAATTGATTAACGATTGAAATCGGCGATTGCCGTTTAATCTCAACTCAGAAATCGTCTATCGTTCAGCAAGAGGCAGATACGTAATCGGTGTTCGGAATTCATTCTTCACCGGGACATTACAAAAAAAATTACCTCCCCTCAACCGGCCGGGTTTCCCACCCGTAATCCACCTTCAACCCGACAGGTTTGCCCCCTTAACTTACTCCCGGGCGCAATCTTTCAACCTCTGAACCCATAAGCATCAAAAATCCCACATAAAACATAATACATCAAAAATATCACATCAAAAATATTACATCCACACTCCCGGAATCGCCGTACCACAATATTCACACTTTCCGTTTTTAACATGATTTTGTTTTATGGTAAATCCGTTGCGCTCTATGAGTAATTTGTGACAATCCGGACAGTATGTATTTTCACCGTCATCGCCGGGGATATTTCCCGTGTAAACGAATTTCAAACCGGCGTCCAGAGCAACCTTACGTGCCTGATGAATGGTTTCCACCGGTGTCGGGGAAAGGTTCTGCAATTTGTATGCAGGGTGAAACCTGCTGAAATAGAGCGGCGTGTCATCAAAACCGTTGTTATACAGCCAGTCGCACATCTTTTTAATCATATCCATATCATCGTTCCAAGTGGGAACAATAAGGTTGGTAATTTCGAGCCACACACCCTCCTCTTTAAATATTTTCAGCGCTTCGAGCACCGGTTTCAGCGTGCCTGCATTGAGCATTTCGTAAATATCTTCACTAAATGATTTCAAATCGATGTTGGCGGCATCGAGATAGGGACATAGCTCCCGCAAAGGTTCGGGATTGATGTATCCTGCCGAAACAAAAACATTTTTTATCCCTTTGACCTTTGCCAGTTTTGCAGTATCGTAAACATACTCGTAAAAAACCGTCGGCTCCGAATAGGTATAGGCAATTGATTTGCAATGGTATTTGGCCGCCTCTTCCACCACTTTTTCGGGCATAAGGTCGTAGTTTCTGGTCTCTTTGGGACTTTTTTGAGAGATGGTCCAGTTCTGGCAGTTGAGGCAACCCAGATTACAGCCTGCTGTGGCAATAGAGTAAGCAAAAGTTCCCGGCAGGAAATGCGACAACGGTTTTTTTTCAATGGGATCGATATGGATGGCGCAGGGATTGCCATATACCAGCGAATAGAGTTTGCCGTTCACATTGGTGCGGGTATGGCAATCGCCCGTTTCGCCCTCTTTGATACTGCAATTTTGAGGACACAACTTGCATTTTATCCCTTTGGGTGTATTAACGTAATATTTGGCCTCTTTGCTCCATTTCCAAAGCGTTTCGCCGTCAGGGGCCAGAGATGACAAACCTTTCCCGAAAAGGCTGTTCCCCACAGCCAGACCACCTGCTCCCGCAATGCCGAGTTTTAAAAATTCCCGTTTCGACAACATTATTTTATCGCTCATCTCCGCTTTTTTTAATATCCACCCAAAATACTCATTTTTTCTTTGATTTGTGCAACGATAATTGTTAAAAAAAGCAAAAGCGGAAGAATCAGCAGGGTTCCGGCAAATCCGTAAACGGGGATAATCCACACCGAGGTAACAAAACCTCCCAGCATGGCACCGGTAAGGTCGGCAGCATAAACCCGTGCCGGCAGCAGCATCCTTTTTTGTTGTTCTACCGACAATTTGTATTGATTTCCGGTAACATATCCGGCAACAAACAAAACAATGAGAAACAAGAATTTTGTTCCCCCGGGAACGCCCGCCGCAACATTCATTTGCAAAACAACATACAACACAATCGAAAGTATTGCAAATAAAACTACCCCTGAAAATGCATTCCTGATCAATGCTTTTTTTATTAAAGAACCGGCAGCCAGCCCGGCCATAAAAACGGCAATCATCAATCCCGTAAAAAGATAGAGGTATCCGAAAACCACCTGAAACAGAATCAAAACGACAATTTCCAGTGACGCCCCCGCAAAACCGAAACCGAACATCCGGCCCGAAACAGGATTGGAAAACAGTAAAAAAACAAGAAAGAGTAATGCGGCAACACCGGAAATCCATTGAAAAGGAATGTTAAAATAGTTGAGCCACTGCTTTTCCCTTAACAGTACAATAACCGGATGAAAAAAGCTGTTGTTTCCGGTAGCGGGCAAAAGCTGTCCCATAAGCCGGTCGTGACGAAACAGCAACTCCGGCAGTTTTATGTAATCGGGATTTACATACCTGTTATTGATGCCGGCAATATTGTAAAGAGAATCGTATTGCAGACTCAGCGGTCCGCCCGAAGCAAGAAAGTAATTTTTAAGACCCGGAACAATAAGCACACGGGAAAACACCCGCCGCAAGGTATGATACAAAACGGAATGAATTTGCAGCTCTTCGTCATCCAGAAAATTTTCTGACGCCGTTAGTCCGAACCCGATGATTCCCTGCGGTTTCAAATGTTTTTTGGCACTCCTGAAAAATTCTTCCGTATAAAACCTGTTGTTCACTGCATTGTCGGGTGGCGGGGTTATCATTACAATGGCGTCATACCGTGTTGTGTCTTTTTGCAAAAAAGAAACAGCATCCGCCGTAACCCTCTTTACTTCCGGATTGTGGTACGACCGGTCGAACAGCGCCTCCGACAATTCGGTATGCAGCACCCGTTTGACGGAACCGTATTTCAATATCTCCCGCTCCGCCTCCTGAAGCCCGCCGCCAATAAGCAAAACTTTCTCTATATCAGGACGCTGCAATAGTTCATAATGTACATTGGCTTCCCGTTCCATCACATTGTCGGACGAAAAGAGCGGTTTGCCCGAAAAAAAGACATTTTGCTGCCTTTCCTCTTTGGTAACGGTGATGTTTCCGTAGGGCGTATCTTTGGAAGCAACAACCTGCTGACCGAAAAAGAGTTGCTGTTTTATAAAAAAATTTACAGGAAACAGTACCAAAAGCCCGGTTATAACAATTGCAAAAACAATCACCGGAAGTGCCCGAACCGCTTTTTCCTCCCTGATTTTTATCAAGGCCAAAAGAAGAAAGTGCAACACAAAAACAATAGTGGCAACCGTAAGATTATTGAGCGAGAAAAAGGGCAGGGAAAGAACCGTTACCAAAATGCCGCCGGTCAGTCCGCCCACCGATTCCCAGCCGTATATCAGCTTTGAACCGGGGCGGTTACTACCGTTTTCGCTATTGAGCAAAGCAAAAATAAAACCGTTGGGAATACAGAAAAACAAAAGGATTGCCGCACTGAACAAAATCACTTCCAATGGGCCTGTCATAATGCCAGGCAGGAAGACTTTGTTGCGAAAAACCTCAATAACCGCAATAAGAATCAGCGGGATAAAGCCCTGCAACAGCAGCAACGAAAAGACAGAAAACCGTATTTTAAATCCGGCACCCGCCGAAGCACCCGCCGCCGTAAGTGCAAGCCACAGAGAGAGTATGATACCCGTCACCAGCTCGTTGCCGTAAAAAATCAGCAGGAACTCACGAAGCAGGATAATCTGAGCCGCCATGGATATGTATCCCGACAGAAATGCTTTGTACAATAGTTTTTTGTTTAAGAGTATATTTTTCCTGCTGCTCATCATTTAATTCATTTACTTCTATTTAGTTCACCTGTTTTGTATCTGTAAACATTGCAAATGGTAAGTTGAATAACTTTGTTGCTCAACCCACCCCTGCACCTCCCGACGTAAAGTCGGGACAGGCTCTCCAAGGACGGGAACTTTCTTTTCCGATATAAACTCTTACCATTCTTAACAATTTTTATTTCCTAAAAAGTCGAACATTCATTATTTTTGAGCGACTAAATTACTGAATTATGAAACGGATAACAATACTTCTGATTTTTTCGGCTTTTTTTCTGCGGTTGCCGGCACAGGAACGACCCATGTATGCCGCAGGGCGTTTTTATGAGGCTGACTCTGCAAAACTTACAAAAGAATTGCGTTTTCTCTTTTCCAAAACACATTCGCGTCATTTCAAAAACCTGTATGCACTCATCTCACCCCATGCAGGATATGCCTACTCGGGTGAAGTGGCCGCCGTATCAATGGCACAAATCGCCCCCGACAATTCTTACGACAACATTTTCCTTATCGGCTCGTCGCATACCATGTACCTCAACGGTGCATCCATATGGGCCGGAGACAGTTACATTACACCGCTGGGCAAAGTAACCGTCAACAAAAAGCTGGCACAACAACTTATTGATGAAAATCCTTACCTCTCTTTTGTGCCGCAGGCCCATTTGCGTGAGCACAGCCTGGAAAACCAAATCCCCTTTTTGCAGTATCATTTAAAAAAACCGTTTCGCATTGTTCCGATTATAATAGGTACCGACGATGAGGAAATCCTGCAATCGCTGGCCGAAACGCTGAAACCCTATTTTAACGGTAAAAACCTCTTTATCATCAGTTCCGATTTTTCGCACTACCCCCGCTACCGCGATGCCCAACATGCCGACAGCACCACAGCAAAAGCCATTTGCAAAAACAATGTTACGGCATTTAAAGATGCGCTGAAAAAGAATGCACGGGCAGGCTATCCCGGACTGGTTACCAGCGCCTGCGGACACACATCCATTGAGACGCTGCTGTACATCACCCAAACGATGAAGGATATTAAAGTAATTCCGTTGAAATACATGAATTCGGGAGATGCGGAAATAGGTGACAAACAGCGGGTTGTGGGTTATTTTTCCATTGCTTTTGTAAAAGACGACAATCCCCGGAGTCAATTGCTGACCCCTGAGGATAAAAAAACACTTTTGCACATTGCGCGGCAAACACTGGAAACATATCTGAAAAAGGGCGTTTATCCCCGGTTGGACACCACGGGTTTTTCGCCCGGATTAAAACTCAAAAGCGGAGCATTTGTTACCCTCAACGAAAAGGGACAATTGCGGGGTTGTATCGGCAGGTTTGTAACGCAGGAGCCGCTGTACAAAACCGTTGAAGAAATGGCCGTTGCTGCCGCCACACAGGATTACCGCTTCCCACCGGTCAGCTATCGGGAGCTAAAAGATATCGAAATCGAAATATCGGTTCTGACCCCTTTGAAAAAAATCAAATCCATTGACGAAATAGTGCTTGGCCGCGACGGCATCTATATTCAAAAAGGAAACCGCCACGGCACTTTCCTGCCGCAGGTAGCCGACGAAACCGGCTGGAACAAAGAGGAGTTTCTGGGTCACTGTGCCCGCGACAAAGCAGGGCTGCCATGGGACGGATGGAAAGATGCAGATATTTATACCTACCGGGCTATTGTTTTTTCGGAAGGGGAAGAATGAAAGAAATAAATGAAACCGTTTAAAGATAATATTTTGATTTTGGATGCGAAATAATAATTGAAGTAGTTTAGAATTAATGTGATAAAAA